>NZ_JASJSI010000019.1:0-57548 GCF_030237085.1 Stenotrophomonas maltophilia group sp. Smal32 | reverse complement strand
ATCCACGCCACCGGGCACCCAGCGCAGCTCGGCCACGCCGGGCGCTTGCGGCGGCGGCGCAGGCTTCTGCGGCGCATCGCGCAGCAGCCACCAGCAGGCGACGCCAAGATTGAGGATGGCCAGTACGACGATCAGGGCACGGGTCAGCATGCGCGGATACTAGCCTGCGGGCTGGTGCACCGCCCAGCGGGCGAGGCCATCCAGCACCAGCGACGGGTGGTAGTCGGCGCCGGGCAGCAGCGGCATCAGCGCCGGTGCGCCGCCGCCGTGCACCAGCAGCGACGGTGCCACGCCCAGCAGCGCGTCCGCCTGCTGTGCGCTGCGTTCGATCAGCGCCACGGCCGCACCATCGCAGCCGGAGGCCAGCGCGTCGGCGGTGTCGTTGGCGAATTCGCTGTAATCACCGCCCGTGGCCGGCAGCTGCACCGCGCGGGCATGCAGTGCTTCGCGCATGGTGGTGGGCGATGCGGAAATGCGGCCACCGTGGTGCTGGGCGTCGGCGTCGAGCAGATCAATCGTCAGTGCGGTGCCCACGCCCACCACCAGCACCGGGCGCTGCGCCTTGGCCGCAGCCAGCAGGGCCAGGAAGCGATCGACACCGAACTTTTCCGGCTTGGCATAGGCAATGCGCACGCCAGCGCATTCGGCGCTGGTACGCACCACGTGCACGTGCGCGAAGCGGCGCTGCAGCTGGTCCAGCATGGCGCTGGTCAGCGACGGCGCGGCCACGCTGGCGACGAACGCGGTGCTGCCACTGGGCAGGCTGTGCGGCGGCTGCCCGGCCATGCCTTCGGCGCCATGCGCCCAGGCCTGCACGTCGCCGGCACGGTCACCCTGCAACGGCGCGAACTTGAAGCGCGAGTTGCCGAGGTCGAACAACCAATCGCTCATGCCGCCCTCACGCTGACTTCGCCGGCGTGCAGCAGGCGCTCCTGGCCATCGATGCGCACGCGCAGTGCGCCGTCATCGGCCAGGCCGAGTGCGGTGCCGTGCTGCCACTGCCCATCCAGCTCCACCCGTACTTCGCGGCCGGCCAGCATGTCGAAGGCGGCGTAGCGTGGCAGGAAGGGCGCCAGCCCTTCGCGGTCGAATTCTTCCAGTGCCGGCAGCAGGCGCGCGAGTACGGCGGCGACCACGACGTTGCGATCCACCGGCTTGCCGGCCAACGTGTCCAGATCCACCCATGGCTGGGTGATCTGCTCGGCAAACGACGGCGGCATGTGCGTGTTGATGCCGATGCCGATCACCGCCCGCGCCGGGCCGGCGTATTCGCCACCGCCCTCGGCCAGCAGGCCGACCAGCTTGCGACGGCCATCAACGATCAGGTCATTCGGCCACTTCAGCTGTGCCTGGGTGTAGCCCAGGTCGTGCAGCGCTTCGGCCACGGCGATGCCGGCCACCAGGCTCAGCCCGGCCAGGCGGCCAAGGCCACCGGAGTACAGGCGCAGCACCGACAGATAGACGTGCGCTGCCAGTGGCGAGGCCCAGGTGCGGCCGCGGCGACCCCGGCCGCCGGTCTGGCGTTCGGCCAGCAGAACGCTCACCCCGCGCTGGGGCGCGCTGCAACGCAGCAATTCGGCGTTGGTCGAGTCCACTGTCCAGGCCACCTGCAGGTCATGCAGCAGGGCCTGCGCGTCGGCGGGGAGGCCGGCGCGGATCGTGGCCGGGTCCAGCAGATCGACCGGCCGGGTCAGGCCATAGCCCTCGCCAGCACGGCCCTCGATGTCTACACCGGCGGCTCTAAGTCCTTGAATACGCTTCCAAATGGCCGCCCGGGTCTGGCCCAGCTCACGGGCCAGGGCGTCGCCGGAGAGGCGACCGGCAGCGAGTTTGGCCAGCAATTGGCGGTCGTCCACGGCAGCTTCCACGAAGTCAGGAAGGAATTATGCGGGAAAGCCGCCAACGACGCCCGCCACGCTGGGTTCCGCGAGGGCTTCCAACGGGGCGCCGGGTTCGGGCTAGAATCGGGAACTCACCTTCCCTTAACGTGGATGTCGTCAATGCGCCGTTATGCCCATTGCCTGATCCTGCTGACGATGCCCTTCGCGGCGTCTGCGACGGCAGCGCTGGACGACAGCCGCGGGGCCTGCGTGTCTTCCAACGGTGATCCCGCCTCGCAGCGTGCACCGACCCCAACGGCCTCGGCGGCGGCAAAGCCCGCATCCGTTCGCCCGGCAGCCAACACCAGCACTGGCGGCGGTGGCAGCGACGACGACGTGCTGCAGCGTATCCGTGCGCCGAAGTGGCACAGCTACCTGCCGGGAATGTTCCGCTGATCAAGTCGTTGCTGCAGTGGCTGCGGCCTGCGCCGCGGCCGATCGACGATGCACTGTGGGATGAGGCCTGCCGCCGCGCGGCCTGGCTGCACGGCCTGGACGACGAACGCCGCGCACGCCTGCGCGTGCTGGCCACCCGCTTCCTGCACGAGAAGACCATTACCCCGATCGGCGATCTGCAGCTGCACGCCGGCGATGGCGTGCTGCTGGCCGCACTGTGCTGCCTGCCGCTGCTGGAATTCGGCGAAGTGGGGCTGGAAGGCTGGTCGCAGCTGGTGGTCTACCCCGATGCGTTCCGCGTGCACCGCAGCCACATGGATGCGGCCGGCGTGCTGCACGAATGGGATGACGAGCTGATCGGCGAGTCGTGGGACAGCGGCCCGTTGATCCTGTCCTGGGCCGACGTGCAGGCCGAGCTGGCCGCGCCGCACGAGGGCTACTGCGTGGCGGTGCACGAGATGGTGCACAAGCTGGATGCGCTGGATGGCGCGATGGACGGCACGCCACCGCTGCCGCGCGAATGGCAGCGCGAATGGGCGGGCATTTTCCAGCGCGCCTACGATGCGTTCTGTGCGCAGGTGGACGCGGGTGAGGAAACGCTGATCGACCCGTACGCGGCCGAGGCACCGGAGGAGTTCTTCGCGGTGGCCAGCGAGTACCACTTCTCGGCGCCGGATGTGCTGCAGCAGGCGTTGCCGGAGGTGGCGGAGCAGCTGCGGCGGTTGTATGGCGAGCCGCCGAAGATGGTGGGGTGATTCACGGGTCCGCCGGGCATGGCCCGGCGACGTGGATCACGGCCCCGGCGGCAGACGCACTTCGAAACGGGCCCCACCCAGTTCGCTGGAACGGCCTACGGCCAGTTCGCCGCGGTAATCCTTGATCAGGTCCTGCACGATCGACAGGCCGATGCCGTGGCCCTGCACGCGCTCGTCGCCACGCACGCCACGCTGCAGCACCTTGCCGATGTCGTCCGGGGCAATGCCCGGGCCATCGTCGTCCACGGCCAGCAGCAGGCCGGCGCGGCGCGCGTTCGGGGCGGGCAGCGGTTGCGCGGTCAGCAACACGCGGCGGTTGGCCCACTTGAAGGCGTTCTCCAGCAGGTTGCCAAGCAGTTCCTGCAGGTCACCCGGTTCGCCGTGGAAGCGCGCGGCAGGGTCGATGTCGAACTCGCACAGCACGCCCTTGGAGGCGTAGACCTTTTCCAGGCCACGCACGATTTCCTCGGCGTTGGACTCGATCGGCAGCGGTGCGGAGAACAGCTTGTGGCCCGATGACGCAGCACGTGCCAGCTGGTACGAAACCAGGTTGTTCATGCGCTGCAGCTGCACGTCCAGTTCCTCGCGCAGCGCGCCATCGCCGGCACCGCTGTCCATCTGCGTGCGCAGCACCGCAATGGGGGTCTTCAGGCTATGCGCGAGGTCGGCCAGGGTGTTGCGCTGGCGCTCGAGGTTCTCGCGCTCGCTTTCAATGAAGGCGTTGATGCTGTCGGTCAGCGGCTCCAGCTCGCGCGGGTGGCGCTCGCTCATGCGCTCGGTCTCGCCGCGCTGCACCTTGGTCAGCTCGGTGATCACCCGCCGCAGCGGGCGCAGGCTCCACTGCAGGATGACGGTCTGCAGCAGCAGCAGGATCAGGCCGATGCCGCCCAGGTAGAACCAGACACGGCCACGGAACACCCGCAGCTGCGCGCCCAGTGCGCGCGAGTCTTCCATCACGTAGATGGTGTACGGGAATTCGGTGGCCGGGTCGGCGTCGGCGTCCCACACCAGGCCCAGGCCATAGCGGTACACCGAGCCTTGGCTGCCGTCGATCTGGATCATCGGCAGCGGGCCTTCGAACACTTCCTGGCGCGGCGCCAGCAGGCCGCCGCCGACGGTGGGCAGCATCGGGCCTTCGGCGGACATCGAATTGCCCTTGCCGTGCGGCATCACCACCTGCAGGTACAGGCCGCTGCCGGGAACGTCGAAGCGCGAGTCCGGCGGCTGCTCGCGGATGTACAGCGAGCGGTCGCGGGTGAAGTCGATGCCGGCCGCGTAGGCGGTGGCGTAGTTCTTCAGGCGCTCGCGCAGGTTCGCCTTGGCCGTATCGGCAAAGGCGGCGTCAAGCGCGTAACCGGCCAGCGCCAGGAACGCGACCAGGCCCACGGACGCGGCAAGCATCTGGCGCGCCTGCAGGGAGCGCGGCCGCCAGCGTCGGAAGAACCACAGACGGCCGGACATCATGGTCTCGCCAGGCGGAGCCGGCTCAGCCCTCGTTGCGCGGGATCGCGAAACGGTAGCCGCGACCGCGCACGGTCTCGATCGGCTTCAGTTCGCCATCCGGGTCCAGCTTCTTGCGCAGGCGGCCGATGAACACTTCCAGCACGTTCGAGTCGCGGTCGAAGTCCTGCTGGTAGATGTGTTCGGTGAGGTCGGCCTTGGAGACCAGTTCACCGGCATGCATCATCAGGTACTCCAGCACCTTGTACTCGTAGCTGGTGAGGTCGACATTGCTGCCGGCCACGCTGACTGTCTGCGCTGCCAGGTCCAGGGCGACCGGGCCGCATTCCAGGGTTGGCTTGCTCCAGCCGGCTGCGCGGCGCAGCAGCGCGTTGACGCGGGCCAGCAGCTCTTCGACGTGGAACGGCTTGACCAGGTAATCGTCGGCGCCCTGCTTCAGGCCCTCGACCTTGTCCTGCCAGCTCGAACGCGCGGTCAGGATCAGCACCGGAAACTTCTTGCCTTCGTCACGCAGGGCCTTGATCAGCTCCATGCCCGACATCTTGGGCAGGCCGAGGTCGATGATGCCGACATCGAACGGAACTTCGCGCCCCATGTAGAGGCCTTCCTCGCCGTCCTGCGCAGCATCGACGGCAAAGCCTTCGCGCTTGAGCCGGGCTGCCAGGGTCTCACGCAGCGGGGCTTCGTCTTCGACCAGAAGGATACGCATGAACTCTCCCTAGTGTCCTGGGTGTGGCCCGGAGGCCTGTGGGGTACGGGTTGATAGCGACAACTATCCCTGTTCAGGGGTTATCGCCGCGTAGTGATGACATATCCGACCGCGGCGTGCGCGGCTGTGAACGCGACGGGGCGGGGTCGTCCATGTAGCGGACACGGCCCCGGTCGTCCATGTACTTCACCCGGTTGATGTCACGACCATCGAACGGCACGCGCTCGGCGCCGAGGATGTGGCCGCCGGTGGTGCGCTGCACGCGGCGCACGGCATCGGACAGCGAACGCTCGTCGCCACGGTTGCCACGCTCGCCCCGCTCCATCATCTCCGCCCGCCCCTGGTCGCCGCGCGGCGGCTGCTGCGCCAGCGCCGAAGACAGCGGCACAGCCGACAGCACCACGCAGGTGGCGAAGGCAATGCGGCGATGGAAGGGAGCGGAAGACATCGATGCGATCCTAGCCGAGCTCGGCGATTCGTTCAAAAGTCGTAAATCCGGGAGCCGGGTTCGGGACCCGGCGCTTTACAATTCCTTTGCAAATTCTTGGTTTGGGGCAGTGAATCCGGTCTGAACTTTTCCGGCCCCGCCCCTGCGTTGTTCAGCTAAGTGAACATTCGGGACGAATCGGCGCCCCTTGTCAAGCCAGGAGTGTGACCGCGCTCACGCCGCGGCACGATCCGCGTCGCGTTCGGTGACGGCCAGCGCCTGCTCGACCAGGGTCCAATCGGCGCCAGGGCGGTGTGCGCCCTCGCTCAGCACCTGGCGGAACGCGCGGCCACCGGGTTGGCCGTGGAACAGGCCGAGCAGGTGGCGGGTGATGTGCTTCAGCGCCAGGCCTTCGCCCAACCGTGCTTCCACATAGGGGCGCAGCGCGCGCAGCAGATCGCCACGGGCCTGCAGCGGGGCGCCGGTGTGCAGCGCCTCCAGCTGATGCAGCAGGTAAGGGTCGTGGTAAGCCGCGCGGCCCAGCATCACGCCGTCGACGTGCGCGGCCTGCGCCTGCACCGCCTCGATGCTGGCCAGGCCGCCGTTGATCACCACCGGCAGTGCCGGGCGCTCCTGCTTGAGGCGGTAGGCCCAGTCGTACTTCAGCGGCGGAACCTCGCGGTTCTCCTTCGGCGACAGGCCCTTGAGCCAGGCATTGCGCGCATGCACCACCACCATGCTGGCACCGGCGGCGACCTGGCGGTCGACGAAGGCGGCGAACACGTCGTAGTCGTTGTCCTCGTCCACGCCCAGGCGGCACTTCACCGTCACCGGGATGTCGACCGCGTCGACCATGGCCGCCACGCACTCGGCCACCAGCACCGGCTCACGCATCAGGCAGGCGCCAAAACGCCCGGCCTGCACGCGGTCGGATGGGCAGCCGCAGTTGAGGTTGACCTCGTCGTAACCCCACTCGGCGGCGATGCGCGCAGCCTGCGCCAGCAAGGCCGGATCGCTGCCGCCCAGCTGCAGCGCCAGCGGCTGTTCGCTGGCATCGAAGCCGAGCAGGCGCTCGCGATCGCCGTGGATGACCGCGTTGGCGTGCACCATTTCCGTGTACAGGCGTGCGCCCGGCGCCAGCACGCGATGGAACACGCGGCAATGGCGATCGGTCCAGTCCATCATCGGGGCAACGGACAGGCGAATTTCTTCAGTTTTCAACATTTTCATGCACTTACCACCGTAGATGGGTACACAGAAGCACCCGATTTTTCCTATTTTTTCCCGCTGATTCCCATTCATCTGTACCATCCGCGTACCAACAGGAACGTGGTACACCGGGAGCTGGTACACCGATGGCAACGCTGCAACCGCGCAACGGCCGCTGGCGCGCCATTGTGCGTCGAAAAGGTCATCCCACGCAGAGCAAGACCTTCCCCACCAAGACTGCCGCCAAGACCTGGGGCGACCGCATCGAGCGCGAACTCGCCGACTACGAGGCCAGAGGCGGTACCCCCGGAGAGAACCTGACCATCGAGCAGCTGATCAGCTGGCGGATCGAGGATCTGGCCTCGGTGAAAGCTGCAGGCGCGACCCAGACCGGAAACCTGACCCGACTCCGTGAAGGGCTGGGCAGCGTAGTGGCCAGGCACCTGACGGCCAACGATGTGATCGACCACGCCCGCCGTCGCGTTCAGGGCAACCACATGAACGCCAAGGGGCACATTATCCCCCCTTGTTCGGCTGCAACCATGAACGTCGAGCTGGGGTTCCTGTCTGAGCTGCTGAAGCTGGCCGGGCCAATGAAGGGCGTGAAGCTGGCAAGCGACCCGGTGGCCGAAGCCCGCCCCGTTCTACGACTGTTGAAGTTGGTCGGGAAGTCCAAGCAGCGTGACCGCCGCCCGACGGCCGAGGAGCTGCAGCGCCTGCACGCCCACTTCGCAGCCGCAGAATGGCGGGCCACTATTCCCATGAGTGATATCGTCACCTTCGCGATCCTCACGGCGAAGCGTGAAAGCGAAATCACCCGATTGCAGTGGTCAGACCTGGACGCAGCAAACCGCACCGCGATGCTGAGGGACGCGAAGCACCCCCGCGCGAAGATCGGCAATCACCGGACATTCCCTCTCTTGGGTGAGTGCTGGGAATTAGTCCAGCGCCAGCCGCGGATCGCCGGTGAAGACCGGATATTCCCCTTCAACTCGAAGTCTGTCGGCACGGCCTTTACTCGCGCCTGCAGCAAACTCGGGATACTGGACCTGTGCTTCCACGATCTGCGTCACGAAGCCACATCGCGGTTGTTCGAGCAGGGCTATGACATTCCCGAGGTCGCTGCGGTTACATTGCATCGTTCCTGGAATGAGCTGAAGCGCTACACGCAACTGCGCCCGGAGTCGCTGCATCGCGTTGTCGTTCAAAAGGAGGGGGACGAACATGAGTAGGGAACCAAGCAGAGCTACCCTTCTGACAGGCGCGGCTTGCCTTCTTGCTGGAGGACTTGCGGGATACTCGTTGTCCACGGCGGCATATCCCGTCGATTGGTCATCTACGGGCGCCATGATGCAGGGTTGGGCTGCGTTGCTCGCCGCTAGTGCTGCTGCATGGGGCGTCAACAAGTGGCAGCAGGAAATTCGGTTCAAGCGTAACGCCGAGGTCGCCGAGAAAATCATGGTTGCGGTGGAGGGGCTCGCCCGCGCGTTGGAACAGGCTCGAAGTAAACCTTTCGACTTTGAGCTGGACGAACGCGTTGCCGGCGGCGTGGTACTCACCCCCGTATCGTATGAGCTTCGGCACAAAGTGTTTTCACTCGCGCCCTATTCCGCCGAATTGGAAGCGATGCGGGACCGCGTCTCCGCGATCTTCGGCAAGAAGCACAGCGACGCGCTGGCGGTTCTGCTATCTGTCACCAGTACCGTTCACTGGTCGTTTGTGGAGTGCATTGGCACTACAACAGGTGTCGAGAACGGGCGGCTCGATGCTGAGGCGCTTCAGTTGTTGGTGCCGGCAGCCGAAACGCTGGTCCCGGTGACCAAGCGCGGACACGACCTATCGGCAGCTATCAACCAGAACCTGGACGCTGTAAGAAAGCTTTTCAAATCCTCGATCTGAGGCCAACCGTCGACGCCGCCTGCACAAGTTCTAGATAAGCTTTCGCCATGTGCGGCCGCTTCGTCCAACGCCCGGTTCTCGACTTCGGTCTGCCATCGCTGGTCGACCTCGCGCCGGCGCTGGCCGAGATCCCCGCCAGCTACAACTTGGCGCCCACACAACGGGCGTCGGTCGTCCTCGATCGAGGAACAGGCCGGCAGGTGTCCCGGCTCGCGTGGGGCCTGCTGCCGTCCTGGGCGAAGGCCAAGAGCCTGCAGGGATCTACCTTCAATGCGCGGATCGAGACGGTGGCCACCAAGAACGCCTTCCGAGCCGCCTTCAAGAGGCGTAGGTGCCTGGTCCCGATGGCCGGCTACTACGAGTGGTCGATCAGCGACGTGGACGGGAAGAAAGACCCATGGTTCATCCACGCCGACGGTCCCCTATGGGCTGCAGGACTGTGGGAGGACGCAAGCCCTTTGCTGGCCGACGACAACCTGGGCACCTTCACCATCATCACCGGCGACAGTAGCGGCGTGTCGGCCGATATCCACGACCGGATGCCTGTCTGGATCGACCCTGGCCAGCTCGATGCGTGGCTCACGGCCGAGCCGGACGACGCGATGGCCATGCTCCTCGCGTCCAAGGTGCCCGCAATGGAGGCGTATCGCGTCAGCCGAGCGGTGAACACCCCACGCAACAACACCGAGCAGCTCCTGCAGCCGGTCGCCTAAACCGACGCCGGCGTCCCCACTACTCCCAGCCAAATGGGGGTGGGATGTGTGCTCCGGCCAACCTGTTCGCCCTCACCGCCTCCCGGTATGCGGTGATCTTGGCCACGTCCTCTCGCAGGCGGGCCTCATGCCTGGCCACCCACATCTCGGCACCGGAGCGACCCTGCTCATAGCTGGTACACCAGCGGAACGGCCCGCCGGGGCCATGCCGGTGCCGGTCGAGACTGGCGATCCAGATCCCGTCGTTCACCCGTTGCATCAGTACGGCCACCCACACGCTGCTGCAGGCGATGACCGTGGGGGCATCGTCGGGGAGGCTGGCAGAGCGCGTTGTCCAGTAGAAGTCGGGGGGCAGCGGCATGGCGGGGAGGATACGGCTGACCGTCGCAAAGGCTGCGACAAGGGAGCGGGCTGCAGGCGTGCGCATGTGCGGCGGTGGGGATGCTGATGGCTCCTTTACGCGCGATAAGGTGCAATTTTTCAGGTGACCACGGGAAAGAGGTAATAAAGGTAACCACCCTAAAAGAGATCACCGATTCACCTTTAAAAACAATGATTTATATTGAATTTATCAAGGTAACAATAGGGTAACCTCTGAGTAATCCCATTACCTTCTTCAGAGGTAACATCGGCGGAAGAAAATTTCCTTATGAATCAATGACATTACTTTGTAGGGATCAAGAAATTACCTCATATCACCTCGAAAGGTAACCGCCACTTTTCCTTTTATATCAGTCACTTATAGGCGCTTTGGATACGCGTGTTACCTGGTTACCTCGTTCCCGTGGTCACCTGAAAAATTGACTCCGCCCGAAGGTGGACATAGGAGGCCACAGGGCGCCACGCAGCCCCCCCCTACCGCGCAGGGAACCGCAGGGCGGACCAGTGCCAGCGAAGCCCGGAGAACGCCATACAGGGCCGGGGCTGGGCCGCGCTGCAGGCAGTGCAGAAAAAGCACCCTATGAAGCGCGCAGGCGTGGCGGGGAGACGAGTGCGCTCGCGAGGGCCATAGCCACGGTTACGTACGCAATCTGACGAAATGGTACGGAGCGACCGACGCTGTACAATCTCGCCCCGCAATGACCATGTAGGTCGACCAAATCGCAAGGAATGCTAGATGGCAACCCAATCAGACATCGCGGAAGTAATCTCTCGGATCAATGATCGTTGGGCGATTCCGAAAGCCAGAAACGGGCATTTCGGCAATGTCTTGAAGTCGCTGACTATCAACAACGTCCGCGGTGTGACCGAGAAGATCGAGTTCACCTGGCCGGTCACGGCAATAGCCGGGACCAACGGCAGCGGAAAAACAACGTTGCTGCAACTCTGTTCCGCCGCCTACGTGAAGGAAACAGGCGGGCGTGTCTACAAGATCGGAGACTGGGTGCGCAACGCGCTCGGTGACGAGACGCCGGCGTTCGACGAAAAGTCCTCAGTGAGCTTCACGTTCTGGGATGATTCTCCGCAAGTCGAGATCCCTTATCAGAAGGCCCGCACTCGCTGGGGCTATCCGCGTACCAATCCGAAACGCAATGTGGCGTTTATTGGTATCGGCCTTTTCGCTCCCCGCATCGAACGCCGCGACCGCCTCCATGTTTATCGTGCGCAGGTCAAGGTAAAGGCGACCTCCTCCCTCCCAAAGGAGGTCGTGCAGGCAATCTCATCGATCCTCAATGCGGGATACACGGCTGGCTCAATTCACACTGTCGGACCGGCTTCCGATCAGTGGAGCGAGAACCTTCCTCAGCTGGTAAGGAATGGCAAGCGGTACGGCGAACACCACATGGGCGCCGGAGAGCAGAAGATTGTCGCGCTGATTCGACAATTGGAGGCCATTCCTGCCCGGTCGCTAATTCTTCTGGAAGAGCCGGAAATCACACTACATCCCGACGCCCAGCGAGGGTTGGCCTGGTACCTGATGAGCCTGTCGCATCGCAAGGGGCATCAGATCATCGTCTCTACTCATTCAGGCGAGCTTTTCGAGACGTTACCTCTTGATGGCCGACTGCTGATGATTAAAGCGAACGATGCTGTCACAGCTGTACCACGCGCTCCGTACATTGCGGCAGCACGCCAGTTGAATGGCGTGGTGAAGTCGAATCAAGATCTCATCTTGGTCGAGGATGCAGTTGCACAGGCGTTCTTGAGAGAACTGCTGCGCCAGAAGAACAAACAGCTGCTGGACAACTGCGCGATTGTCCCGGTAGGAAACACCGACGACGTCTACCGCCTCGTTCAGAGTTTCCGGCAGATGAAGGTGCGCGCAATTGGAGTGAGAGACCCAGACATCGGCGCTTCGCCATCCTCTGGACTGTTCTCACTGCCGGGAGACCTGGCGCCGGAATCTCTGCTTCTAACTGACGACAACATTGCTGCTACCGAAGATTACTTGAACGGCATCACGACTTGTTTCTCGAAGGCGCGGGTAGCAGGAATTGGGCATACGGGTAGTAGCTGGGCGAAGAAGGTATTCCCCTCCCTCGCCCATCAGATGGACCTATCCCGCGATGCTCTCGCAGATCGACTTACGATAAGTTGGCTCAGATCAAATAGTGCTGCCGCAAGCGCACTTGCCGGCGATATCGATGCGGCATTCCTTGCAGCGTAGGCGCTCTCAGCGACAGCGCACCTTTCCGCAGCTCAAGCCGAGGGACGCATGGGATGCCAGCAGCTTCTGCCGGCCAGTCATCATGCTGCCGCTCCCAGCTCGAACGGGTTGAAGCGGATCACCTCATCGCCCAGCCATTCATTGATCGCGGTCAGCCGCGTCTGCAGTGGTGACAGTTCCATCGCAGTCCACACGGTTGCCGCCTCGCGGATCGAGCCAAAGCCACCGCTGTTCTGCGGCACGATGCCCAACAGCTGCGGCGGCGTGCGCAGGGAGGCCAGCATGTCGTCACGGGTCACGCTCTTGATGCCGGTAAATTCATCCTTCGCCGCAACTTCGCTGACCGGAATCAGCTTCAGACCATCCTTGCTGCCGCCCGGCGAGTGCAGGAACAGGTTGCGGAAATTGCCCGGGCCGCGTGACTCGCGCAGCGCGTTCCGGATACCGTCCACATCGTCCTTCTCGGTCAGGGAGTCGGTCAGGTACAGGATGAACCCGGCATGCGAGCCGTTGTTGTAATACTTCCGGCGAAACAGCGTCGCCGATTCGTTCAGCAGGGCCGACTGAACAGCCGGCATCCATTCCGGCAGCCCATAAATTTCCTGGTCAACATCTGCCTCGCGGAGCTGGAACACATCGCCGCGAGCAAACTCATGCTCGATCTTGCCGGCGCGGATCTGGAAGAACTCGCCCGGTTCCACGCCTCGGCGCACGTACTTGGCCAGCGGCACCGCCAAGGAGTGATTGACGCCGGACATAGCGCGGCGGCGCTCGACATAGGCCATGCCGAAGGTGATGTAGTCCAATGCCAGCTGGGCGAACGCCTCACGGCTCAGCAGCTTGTGGGGCTTGAACGTGCTCACCAGCATGTTGCGCTTGAACGTCAGTCCGCTGTGCAGATAGGGGTTAGCGCGGGTGGTGCGGGACAGCCCATGCAGATCCACCGGCGGTTCGAAGTAGCGCCCGTTGCGCCAGCATTCGAGGTAGTCGAGGATGCCCCGAGAGTCGAGCACGGGCGTGGGGTCGCCGAAGGTGAACGCCTCAACGCCGGCAGGGGCGGTCACGGTAGTGCCCTGGTCGGGGTCAGTCATCAGCAAATCTCCATGGTGCTGCGCGCAGCGGTGCCGCCTTCCAGCGGTTCATTCTGCAGCGCGTGCATGAGTGCCCACGCCAGATCGGCGTGGCCTGTGGTGCGCGAACGCCCGGCCGTGTAGGTGACCTGGCGCCCGCTCGGGGTGATGGTTTTCTGGATCGCAAGCAGCGACTGCGTGAGGTCGGTCCAGCCCGCGTCGTATTCCAGACGCTCGTTCTTGATGACATCGAACGCCTTCAACACCAGCCGGGTCTTCACCTCGGGGGAGTAGTTGAAGATCGTCACGCCGGGGAAGAACTGGCGCACCAGCTGGGCCACGCCGGTGCCCATGCCGGTTGCGTCGATGCCGATATAGGTCACCCAATACCGCAGGGTGATCTGCTGAATGAAAGCGGCCTGTGCCGCGAAATCCATGCCCTTGAACTGGTGCCTTTCCAGCACGCGGAACTTGCCACCGGGCACCAGCGGCGGGGCCACCACCACGATGCCAGCGCTATCGCCTGTCTCGGCCGGGTCATACCCGATCCACACCGCGCGGTCGCCGTATGGGCGCATGGCAAGCGGTTTGAAGTCGTCCGCCCAATCCACCCAGCTATCGACCTGGCACGGCTGTAGCATCGTGAGCGGGAAGATGCTGGCGCTGTCGTCCACGAACTCGCACATCAGCAGATTGGCGAATTCCTCGGCGCTGTAGTCGCGGCGCAGCTCCTCGATATCGAACAGGTCGCAGCCCCGGCCAGCCGCATCGAGCACAGTCACGATCTGGCGCCACATGGCGTCTTCACAGCGACGCCCGCCCATCAGCCGCGCGTGGCTCACATCCATCTGGATGTGCTGGGACACCGAACGTCCCTTGTTGAAACGCTCGCCCGTCCAGAAGTCGAACGCCTCATGCGCCATGGTGGATGGCGTGCTGAAGTACGTCTTGCGCCACTTCTTGTGCATCGCCATGCCGCTGGCGACCTTGTTCAGCTGGTTAAAGCCATGGGTCCAGAAGAATTCGTCGAAGTAGAAATTGCCGTGGTAGCCCTGAGCGGTGCGGGCATTGGTGCCGAGGAAGAACAGCTCGGCACCGTTGGCCAGGGTGATCGGATCGCCAGTCAAATCACGGTCCAGCACCTCACGCACAAAGCCGCGCATGTAGCCCAGGAAGATATGGGCCTGACTCTTTGAAGCGCTGAGGAAAATCTGATTTCGACCGGTGGTCAGCGCATCAATCAGCGCCTCACGCGCAAAGTAGTAGGTAGCGCCAATCTGGCGGGATTTCAGGATCACCCGCGTGCGTTCGTTGCCCGCCCGGTACCAATCGCGCTGGTAGTCGAAACACCCATCCACAAACGCCGTTTGCAGGCGCTCGATCTCTTCCTCGCTGAACTCGTTCTTGCGCGCCTTCTTCTTCGGAGCCGCGTTGCGGTTGGCCACCGCCGGATTCAGATCGGCCTCATTCCCGCCCCCCTGGTAGCGCTGGATGCGGGCCTGACGCTCAAGCTGGCGATGCAGCAGGTCGATCTCTTTGAAGTCGCCGCCGGTCTTACCTTCCTTGTGAATCAGGATCGCCAAGCGTGCTTCCAGTGCGCCGCCAATGCGCTCCACGGCGTCGGCGCGGTCCCATTCGTCGCGCGCCTTCCAGCTATGGATCGTCTTCTCTTTCTCGCCAATCAGGCTGGCGATATCGCACACGCGCCAGCCCATCCAGTAAAGGAACTTGGCTTGGCGTCGTGGATCGACGTGGAGTTTTTCGGCTACGCTGGTCACGTGAACAGGTTGCCCGCCGCCACGCGCGCGCGACACGGAAAACCCACGTAATACAGGCGCTTACACGCTCCGCGCGTTGCTGCAATTTCGCCCTCATTCGACGATGGGTCATCGCATCGAGAACCGATGCGCACTGACACCAGCAGAGGGTGAAATGGCCGGTAAGACCGACAAAAAGAAGCTGCGTTCCAAGTTCTTCCGCGTCGCCGTCGAGGGCGCAACCACCGACGGCCGTGTGATCGAGCGTCAGCACATCACCGATATGGCGGCGTCCTACGATCCGCAACTGTACGGCGCCCGCATCTGGGTGGAGCACATGCGCAGCCTGATGCCGGATGGCCCGTTCAAGGCGTTCGGCGACGTCCTGGCGGTGAAGGCCGAGGAGGTCGAAGTGGGCGGCGTGAAGAAGCTGGCCCTGTTTGCCCAGATCGAACCGACCGACGCGCTGGTTGCGATGGTCAACAACGACAAGCAGAAGCTCTACACCAGCATCGAGATTGCGCCGAAGTTCGCCGACACCGGCAAGGCGTACCTGCAGGGCCTGGCGGTGACCGACACCCCGGCGAGCCTGGGCACGGAAATGCTGGCCTTCGCAGCACAGCATCCGGACAAGAACCCTCTCACCCATCGCAAGCAGGCGCCGGAGAACCTGTTTACCGAACTGGAAGAGACGGAAATCACCTTCGATGAGGTCGAGCAGCCGGCGCCGCGCGCCAGCAAGATGCAACTGCTGCTTTCGGGCATCGGCCTGCTGCCGAAGCCGGCACCGGAACCCGCACCGAAGGATGATCCTGCGGCCGATGCCTCCAAGTTCGCCGAACAGCTTCTGGCCACCTTCACCGCACAGGAAGACCGCATCGAGCAGCTGGCCGAGGAGAACCGCAGCCTGGCCACCAAGGTCCAGAACCTCACCGCGCAGGTGGCCAGTGTGCGCAAGACGCTCGATGACACCCCGCAGACGTTCAGCCAGCGGCCGCCGATCTCCGGCAGCGGCGGCAACGTCGGCGACGCCACCGACTGCTGATCCCCACCGGCCCCCTACTCACGGAGCAACGCAATGCGTACCGAAACCCGTACACAGTTCAACCAGTTCACCCGCCGCGTGGCGGAACTGAACAACATCGAATCTGCCGCCCTGTCGTTCTCGGTCGAGCCGAGCGTGCAGCAGACCATCGAGCAGCGCATTCAGGAGAGCAGCGCATTCCTGTCCGCCATCAACATGCCCGGCGTGATCGACCTCAAGGGCGAGAAGATCGGCGTTGGTGTGAGCGGCACCATTGCCGGCCGCACCGACACCAGTGGCGACGGCAAGCGCGAACCTGCGGATGTGACGGCACTCGACAAGACTGGCTACGAGTGCGTCCAGACCAACTACGACACCGCCATCCCCTACGCCCGCCTCGACGCATGGGCGCGTCAGAAGAACTTCCAGACGCTGCTGCGCGACGCGATCATCCAGCGCCAGGCACTCGACCGCATCATGGTGGGATTCAACGGTACCAGCGCTGCCGCTACCACCAGCCGCGCCACCAATCCGCTGTTGCAGGATGTGAACAAGGGCTGGCTGCAGAAGTACCGTGAGCACGCCGCCAAGCGCGTGATGAACAAGGGCAGGGCTGGCGGCAATGTCCTGATCGGCGGCGACAAGGCAACGCGTGATTACGCCAACCTCGACGCGCTGGTCATGGACCTGGTGTCCAACCTGATCGACCCGTGGCATCAGCAAGATCCGGCGTTGGTCGTCGTGCTCGGCCGCAACCTGGTGCATGACAAGTATTTCCCGATCATCAATCAGGACAACAAGCCCACCGAGCAGCTGGCCGCGGATCTGGTGCTGGGCACCAAGCGCATCGGTGGCCTGCAGCCGGTCGTTGTTCCCTTCATGCCGGCCGATGCTTTGCTGGTCACCTCCCTGGACAACCTCTCCCTCTATTGGCAGATCGACGGCCGTCGCCGCTACATCAAGGAAGAGCCGGAGAAGAACCGCATTGCGAACTTCGAGTCGTCCAACGACTGCTACGTGGTCGAAGACTATGGCCGTGGCGCCGTGGTCGAGAACATCAAGGTCGTTGAGCAGGATGAAGCTCCGCAGGTCGGGGGCTGAGGCCATGGCCGACAGTCCCGCGAAGCGGCACCTGCAGCGCGTTGAGGCCGAAGAAGCGGCCATGCGCGCGGCAGGCGGCAATCTGATGGAAGGCACACCGATCTATCAGCAGACGCTGCTGCAGCTGGCCACCGACCGCGCTCGACTGAAACAGATTCAGTCGGGCAAGGCTAAGGGCCAACTCAAGGCAGCGCTGTTGCCGACCTATGACGCCTACATCGAGGGCGTCCTCGCTGCCGATGCCGGTGGCCAGGATGACGTGGTGTCCACGCTGATGCTTTGGAACATCGACGCAGGCTTGTACGACCCAGCGCTGGACATCGCCGCCTACGTGCTGGCGCATGGCCTGACGATGCCCGACCGATTCGAGCGCACCGCCGGCTGTGTCGTCGCCGAGGAAATTGGCATCGCCGCGCTCAACGCGTTGAAGACGGGTGCCGCATTCGACCTGGGCGTGCTGAATCGGGCTGTCGAGGTGACCAAAGGCCACGACATGCCCGATCAGGTCCGCGCCCGCCTGCTGCTGGCCCGCGCTCGCTGCTTGCTGCCCCCCGGCAGCGAAGAGACACCGCCGAACGCAGAGGACGTTGGTCAGGCGGTCGAGGATCTGCGCGAAGCCATCCGTCTGCATGACGGCTGCGGCGGCAAGGAAGACCTCAAGCGCGCCGATCGCCTGATGAAGAAGTTCGAGACCAGCCAGTCCAACGGCTGACCTCACACCGAGCGTACCCCGCAACCCAGCCGGCTCGGGGCCGATCACCAAGACCTCTCTCCCTTGGTGTGACGCCCCGACCACCGGCGACCTACGAGGCCACCATGAGCAGCTTTGTTGCCAACGCATCACCCGCCGCCAAGCAACCCAACCTCACCGCCGGCACGTTCTGGCCGGAGATCGACGTGGTTGCGCTGCGTGAGGCGATCCGGGTCCCCGGCGACATACCGGCACCGCGTATGCGCAGCACCGTGGTGTCGGCCGTCATGGACGTAACGCGGGAACTGGAGGCGTGGCAGGCAGGCAAGGAAGCCGCCGGCTACGCCACCTTGGCCGACGTGCCAGCGCAGATGATCGACGGCAGCACCCGGCTGGTGCATCTGTTCCTGCGTGCGGTCGGTTGCGCCACCGCTGTCGAACTGCACGAACGCTACCGCTCCTACGACGCCACCGCACAGGGCAACCAGCGTGCGGAGGAACTCACCCCGACCATTGATGAGATCCGCCGCGATCTGCGCAACGCCATCTGCGACCTGCAGGGCTTGCCGCGCGTCACGGTGGAGCTGATCTGATGCGCGTCGTCTCGATGCAGGGCGACACGCTCGACGCGCTCTGCCACCGGCACCTGGGCACCACCGCCGGCATGGTCGAGAAGGCGCATGCACTGAACTACGGCATCAGCTTGCATGGGCCGGTCCTGCCCATCGGCACTGTCGTGGAGCTACCCGACGTACCCGCACCGTCCACCGGCGCCGCGATGCGCCCCCTTGTTCAGCTATGGGATTGAAGATGACCGAACCAACCTCTACCGGCAGCATGGCAGCACTGGCAACAGGGGTCGGCCTTGCGTCGATCCTGCCGGGGATCCAAACCGATGCGTTCCTGGGCGCGTTCGCCGGCGCCACCTTGTTCGTCGTGTCGGCCAAGAATCTGCCGATCTGGAAGCGCCTGGTGTATCTGGCCATCAGCGTCGTGGCCGGCTACCTGGGCGGTACCGAGGTGATGCAGCGCTTCGGCGTGGTGTCCACGGGCCTTGCCGCGTTCATCTGTGCCGCGGTCATCGTCACCCTGACCCTGAGCCTGATCGAGCGCAGCCGCTCGGCTGACGTGACCCGCCTGCCGCGTGGAGGCTCCGATGGCTGAGTTCCTGACCACCGCCACGCTGCTGTGCAGCCTGGCCATCTGCATCCGCCTGCTGACCTACCGCCCTGCCCCCGGCGCCAACCACCGCCCCGCCATCGCCTGGTGCGCATGGCTGCTGATCGCCGCCACCGGCGGCCTGGCGCTGCAGATCATGCTGCAGGGCGCGCGCGCCAGCGTCACCGTCTGGCAGCTGCTGCTACTGCTGGTCCTGCTGGTGGCCACCTATCGTTCGCGCGGCAACGTCGCGCACCTGTTCGGGAGCAACTGACGTGCTGACCGCCCCACTACTGGCGCAGATCATGCAATGCCCGCTCTCCCGCGCTCAGCGCTGGGTGGCGCCGTTCAATGCGGCGATGAAGCGCTTCGGGATCAACACCCCGGTGCGCGTCGCGTACTTCCTCGCACAGGTAGGCCATGAAAGCCTGAGCCTGTCGCGGGTGGAGGAATCGCTCAGCTACAGCCGCGAGCGCCTGCTCGAAGTGTTCGGCAAGTACGTCGAAGGCCCGGAGGCGGCTGCGTTCGTCCACCAGCCGGCGAAGCTGGGCAACCGCGTCTACGCCAACCGCAACGGCAACGGCAATGAGGCCAGCGGCGACGGCTACGCCTATCGCGGGCGTGGGCCGATGATGCACACCGGCCGTGGCAACTATCGCCACATCGGCCAGCTGATCGGCCAGCCGCTGGAAGAGATGCCCGGCCTGCTGATCGAGCCGGAAACCGGCGCCCTCGCAGCGGCGGCGTTCTGGCACGACAACCGGCTCAACGCCTACGCCGACCAGCGCGATGTGCTGAGCGTCAGCCGCGTGGTCAACCTGGGCAACGCCCGCAGCCGCGCCACACCGAACGGAATGGCCGACCGAACCTCACGCACCAACCGCGCCCTGGCCGCGCTGGGCGCACGCTGATGCTCTACCGTGCCCTTGCCATCGTGGCCCTGATCGCGGCCACCGCCGGCCTTTTCAGCTGCCAGCAGGTGCGGGTGAACCGCGCCACTGCCGCGCTGGACCGCGTCAACGCTGCCTTGGCCAGCGCCGATGCCGAAAAGAAGGATCTGGCCGGCAAGCTGGAACTGGCACAGGGCACCACCCGCGTCGTGACCGAGTACGTGGACCGCGTACAGGTGGTGCGCGAGCGCGGCGACACCATCACCAAAGAGGTTCCCGTCTATGTCACTCCGACCGCTGATGCCGCTTGCGCTGTGCCTGCTGGCTTCGTGCACATCCACGACGCCGCTGCGGCAGGCATCGCCCCCACCGGAACTGCCGGCGATCCTGATGCGCCCGCTGCCGGCGTTACGCTCTCTGCCGTCGCCGAAACCACCGCAGCCAACTACGGTCAGTACCACGCCGCCGCCGAGCAGGTGACGGCCCTGCAGCAGCTGGTCACCCAGCTGCACACCGCCCTGGCCGAGTGCGCGCGGCGATGAAGAAGCCCCAACTGCTCCGCCAGCACCTGGTCGCGGCAATGCCGTCGCTCGCCGCCGATCCGGAACGCCTGCTGGTGTTCGTGGATGACGGCGGGCTGGTGGCCAGCTTCCAGGCTGGTCTGTCCTTCCAGTACCGCTACACCCTCGAAATGATCCTGCGTGACTTCGCCGGGGCGCCCGAGGCCGTCATGGTGCCGCTGCTGCAGTGGCTGACGCGACACCAGCCCGACCTGCTGGCCAACCCAGACAACCGCGAAAAGCTGGCCTTCGAGGTGGACGTGCTGAGCGATACCGTGGTCGATCTGGCAATCCGTCTACCGCTGACCGAGCGCGTGCGCGTCGTGCAGGACGACGCTGGCGTGTTCCAGCTGCAGTACCTGCCCGAGCCGCGCGCCGAGTGGGAACACCGCCATACGCTCGCTGGTGGCCCGCTGACGGCCGACGGTGAAGTGCTGGGCACCCTGCCGGCGATTACCGAGTGAACGAGGATCTGCAGCGCCTGGAGGCTTGGGTGGCGCCGCTGCTGCAGCGGCTCAAGCCTGCAGAGCGCAGCCGCCTGGCCCGCAAGGTCGGCACCGCCGTGCGGCGCTCTCAGCAAAAGCGCATCGCTGGCCAGCAGAATCCCGACGGTTCCCCGTTTGCCGCACGACGCAACGCACCGCCTCACCGCGCCAAGGCTGGCCGCATCAAGCGCGGTGCCATGTTCGGCAAGATCCGGCAGGCCAAGCATCTACGCGTGCGGGGCAGTGCCAGTGAGGCGGCGGTGGGCTTCGCCGGCCGCGTCTCCCGCATCGCGCGAATCCACCAAGAAGGCCGCACCGATTCCGTCAGCAAGGGCGGCCCCCGCGTTACCTACGCGCGGCGCGTGCTGCTCGGTTTCACCCATGCCGACGAACAGCTGATACGCGAGCTGATCCTCGACCATCTGCACACGCTGTAGCGTAAGCGGCCGCGCTACACGCCGCATTCCTCGGCCTCGCGCGCGCGCGATGGGAATCTGGACCGGACCCATCAGCCGGTGCATCCGTGTCCTCATTTACCGCCATCGAAGTCGACAAGCTGCCGGCGCCGGACATCTTCGAGCAGCGCACGTTCGAGGCCATCTTGGCCGAACGTCTGGCCGAGTTCCGGCGCCTGTGCCCCGACTACACCGCCCTGGTCGAATCTGATCCGGTGATGAAACTGCTGCAGGCCAGCGCCTACCGCGAGCTGGTGCTGCGTGAGCAGTTCAACCAACGCGCACGCGGCCTGCTGCTGCCCTACTCCAACGGCGCCGACCTGGACAACCTCGCTGTGCCGTTTGGCGTGCAGCGCAAGCTGTTGAAGCCGGCAGATCCGAAGACCAACACCCCGGCCGAGTACGAGAACGACGCAGCCTTCCGGCGCCGCATCCAGCTGGCACCTGAAAGCCTGTCTGTCGCTGGCCCCGAAGGGGCCTACATTTTCCACACGCTATCCGCACATTCGGACGTGCTCGACGCCAGCGTCGCCAGCCCGTCGCCGGGCAAGGTGGTAGTCACGGTCCTGTCGCGGCAGGGCGACGGCACGCCGTCGGCGGCGCTGTTGAAGACCGTCGAATCCGCGCTGCTCAACGACAACGTGCGGCCCCTGACCGACTACGTGACCGTGGCCCCGGCCACCGTGAAGCCCTTCGAGATCCGGGCGCGGCTGGTGACCTTCAACGGTCCCGATAGTGCGCTGGTACTGGCCGAAGCCCGGCGCCGCGTGTCGCTGTTCCTGCAGCAGACCCAGCGCCTGGGCCGCGACGTGCCGCTGTCGGCGCTCTACTCGGCCCTGCACGTCGATGGCGTCCACCGTGTGCAGCTGCAGATGCCCACGGCGGATATGCCGGTGGACGCGCAGTCGGCGCCGTACTGCACCAGCGTTGTGATCGAGCACGGCGGCACCGATGCCTGACGCCACCTCCCTGCTGCCCCCCAACTCGACGCGGCTGGAACGCGCGGTAGAGCGCGCCGATGCGCAGCTGTCGGGCGTGCCCATGGTTCACGACACGCTCTGGAACCCGTGGAACTGCCCGGCCGAGTTCCTGCCGTTTCTCGCGTGGAGCGTGTCGGTGGATACCTGGGACAGCAACTGGCCGGAGCGCATCAAGCGTGCCCGCATCGCCAGTTCGTTCCAGATCCAGCGCCACAAAGGGACCGCCAAGAGCATCGCGGACCTGATCGCCAGCTTTGGCGGTCAGATGAAGATCCGCGAATGGTGGCAGATAGCCCCGCAGGGCGAACCGCACACGTTCAGCCTGTTTTTGACCATCAGCGGCGACGGCGGTCAGGAGTCGTCGGCCGAGTTCGTCCACCAGATCGTGGACGCGGTCAACCGCACAAAGCCCGTGCGCTCGCACTTCACTTTCACCCAAGGCATTCAGGCCGACAGCCAAGTCGGAACCGTCGCAGGTGCCCAAGCGGCGGTCTACCGCCGCCTGACGATGACCGGAGATTGACCCCCCATGCGCATGAAGATCACCAACGCCGGCCGCGCCAAGCTGGTCAACGGCACCAACACCGGCACCAACACGGTGCTGATTTCTCAGATCGGACTGACCTCTACCGGCTTCACCCCCACTGCGGCCATGACGCAGCTGCCCGGAGAGTTCAAGCGGATGACCAGCTTCGGCGGCGAGTCCGTTGCGGCTGACACGATCCACGTCACGCTGCAGGACAGCGGTACCGACAAGTACCCGCTACGTGGCTTCGGCCTGTATCTGGCCGACGGCACACTGTTTGCCGCCTACGGCCAGGCCGAGGCGATCATGGAGAAGGCGAGCATCTCCACGCTGCTGCTCTCGGCCGACGTGGTGTTCGCCGATATCGACACGGCGCAGATCAAGTTCGGCAGCACGCAGTTCCTGAATCCGCCGGCCACCGAAACGGTTGCCGGTGTGGTAGAGCTGGCGGACAGCCCCGAAACCATCCTGGGCATCGATGCCGTGCGCGCAGTCACCGCTCGCGGACTGAAAGGCGCCCTGGACGACCGCTTCGGCGCCAACGCACCGACGCCGTTCGTCAAGACGGTGCTGGCGCTGGCCACGGCCGCGGCTATCCGCGCCAGCCTCGAACTGAAAGGCGCCGCGCTGAAGGATATGGGCCACGGCAAGGGACTGGACGCCGACACGCTCGACGGCATGCACGCTGCCGACTTCCCGCAGGTCGGCGAGGTGCAGCCCTCGTACCTGATCCCACAGAACAACGCGCAGAAGCGATGGATCAAGCTGGGCACACTGCCGTGGTCTTCGACCAATGCCAGTGTTCTGATGATCGAAATCACCAACGGCAGCATCGGTGGCCGCAGGTTCGTTACTGACTTCGTGTCTGCATCTGCACGCGGGTACGGCACGGGGCTGACGGTACTAACACAGGCGCACGTAGATGCCATGGTCTACCAAGCACGGCTTGGTGCTACCGATGCCCTCAACAACCCTGCTCGGCTCGGACTGGTTCTGACACGCGATGCGGCGGGGGACTCCAGCGGCGTTGAGCTTTGGATGCTCCAGGGCGACTACAACCACGGCCACCGCGTTCGCCCGGTCAACATCACCAACACCACCTACCATGGTGTTGCCACCTTCCAGACCGTCGAACCGGCCGGGATCGTCTATGCAACGGTCGAGCCGGTAGCCACTGTCTCGGATGTGCGGCGCCTGGTGGATTCCACCGAGAACCGCTGGGGACGCCGCCAGACGTTCGCCCTGGGCGCATCGCTGGCTGATGATCAAACCCTCGACCTGGGGACCGCTGGGGGCGCGCTGCGCGGTAGTGCCGTTGGCAGCGTGGTGCTGTCTGCCGCCGCCGGTAGCGACGGTGGCTTCGTCTACCTGCGCCCCAATGGCTCCGCGAACCCAGCAGGGCAGCTGGCTGTCTACAAGAACGGCTTTACCGAGATGGCGAGCGCCCGGATCGGAACCGGATCTGGCGACGGGAAGGTGCTGTGCGAGCTGTACTCAGAGCGTCCTTGGCAGTTCAAACAAGGCGGGACCGAGGGACAGACCGGATTGGAGCTGCACGACATTACAGGTGGCAAGGAATTCCGCCTTACGAATGTGGCCAACCCCAACAAGATCGTGCTGAACCCGACCGGCAGCTGGGTCTATGCGGCGGAGTTCCGGGGCAAGCTGACTGGCAACGCGGACACCGCCAGCAGGCTTGCAGCGCCCCGCACGATCAACGGAACCGCATTCGACGGCTCCGCCAACATTGTGACCACGGCATGGGGCGCTTCCCGCAAGGTGACCATCGGGAACACCGCCAAGGATGTGAACGGCGGCGTGAACTTTGGATGGACTCTGAGCGAGATCGGCGCAGCTTCCGTTGAGGAAGTGGCTTCGCGCGTGGCCTATCTCACGCCGACCAGCAACGACGACAGCTGGGTGGACACGTGGAACGCGCTGCGCATCAACCGACAGGGCAACCCCTCGCCTACCACGATGCCGGCGCAGTACACCATTGCCTGGTCCCTGCCCAGCTATGACAACTCCCGTGGCCTTGCCCTGGCCGCCGACTACGGCGGTGGCAACCGGTTCTGGATGCGATCCCGTCGCGACACCGCGCCCGCTGACCAGCGCTGGAAGGCATGGGCGGAGCTGTGGACCGATGCGAACTTCAATCCTGGCGACAAGCTGGACCGGGCCGGCGGCACCATCACGGGCGCTCTGGTCGTCAGCCAGGGCGTGACGTTGCGATCCACGATTGGCCTTGACTACATCGGGGCGAAGTCTCGGCTGATGATCCGCGATTTTGCGGATAGCAGCGGCGTCACCATTGACGCGGTGACCCTGAGCAACAGCGCCTACGCTCCACTGCTTCTGGGTGGCAGTGAACTGCGGTTCAATGGCAAGCCTGTTTGGCATGGTGGCACCTTCGATCCTGTCACCAAGGCCAACCGCATCCCCGGCCAGGTCATCATGTTCGCCGGCAAGAGCGCCCCGGCTGGCACACTCCTGTGCAACGGCGCTGCCGTCTCCCGCACCACCTACGCGGACCTGTTCGCTGCCGTTGGCACCCTCTACGGCGCCGGCGACGGCAAGACCACTTTCAACCTGCCGGCTATGGGCGATGGCACCGTTGTAACCCATACCAACAGCGCCGACGCCGTTGGCGGCTTCACCGCCGGTGAGGTGATCCGCCACGCCCACACCGCTAGTTCGGCCAGTGCCGGCAACCACAGCCACACGATCAATGTTGGTGCCGGCGGCGCACACTCACACGGCGCAAGTGCAAGCGGTGTAGGCGATCACGCTCACGGCGCGTGGACTGACTCGCAGGGCCACCACGCGCATACCGGCGGTACGTCTGCGGTAGGCGATCACCAGCACTTGACCGCCTTCGCCGAAGCTGGCTTCGCTTACCCGTGGGGTGCTGACTACGGCCAGCACGCCGGCTCGCGCGGCAATGTCGACTACGACAACCCTTGGCCGAACACCAGCCCCGCTGGTGCTCACTCCCATAGCTTCACCACGGATGGCGCAGGTGGCCACGCCCACAACATCGGCATGAATGGCGCCGGCGCTCACTCGCACGATATTTCTATCGCGCAGGTTGGCGACCACGGCCACAGCGCTACAGCGGCTGACGGCGGCGCGCATACCCATGCGATCACGGTGGCCAACACCGGCGGCGACCGCAACCTGCCGGCGGGTCTGCGAATGATCTACTGCATCACCTACTGAGGACCGAAGCATGTCCAATGAACCCCGCTTTGCCCACGCCTTCGACCCGATCACCCGCGCATACATAGGCCCGGTGCGGCTGCAGCCCTCCCCGGACGGCGCCTGGTATCTCCCGGATCACACCGTTGACGTGGCACCCAAGCGAACTGCTGGCGAGTTCCAGGCACTGCGCCTTTCTGAGGACGGAAAGCGCTGGGATGTAGTGGCCGACTACCGCAATCGGATGCTGTGGGATACGCGCACTGCAATGCCAGTCCCCAACCGCCTCGCGCTCGGCGACAAGGTGCCCAAGGGCGTGACGCTGGCTGAGCCGTTCCGACTTGATGGCACCACCGCGCAGTGCAACGCGTGGGACGATGGACAGGGCCTTTGGGTGCTTCAGCCGGACTACAGCGGCCAACCGCTCTGGAACAAGGCGGACGGCACGTTCGCCGCACCGGTGCCGCGTGGCCAGTCGCTGCCGCCCTCGGTCACCGACCACGCGCCCCCGTCCAGCCGCAGCCTGCCCGTCACCTACGACGATACGTCGGGAACGTGGGTAGACGTAGTGCCCACTGCACCGGAGGATTCGCCGCCGGCTGATCTGAGCTGACGCGGTGATGATCGTAGCGGCGCGGCGCGCGCGCCCGCCGCTGTAGCGGCTCTATCTACCTGCCGCGCTACGTGCGCGCGCGAAGGGACGCCGGGAACATGGGGGCATGGATAGTGCGCTGCCCCAACAGATCAACAACCTGCTCCGCGACGGCGTGGTGACCGAGGTCGATCACGCCCGGCACATGTGCCGCGTGCAGACGGGCGAAGCGCACACCGACTTCCTCCCTTGGTTCAGTGCCGCCGCCGGCGAGCTGCGCACCTGGTCCCCGCCGAGCAGCGGCGAGCAGGTTGCACTGCTGTGTTGCGATGGCGACCTGGCCAACGCCATCGTGCTGCGCGGGCTGTACTGCGAGCAGTACCCGGCACCGTCGAACAACCCGAACGTGACGCTGATCAAGTTCAAGGATGGCGCCGTGGTCAGCTATGACCACGACGCACATGCCATGTCGGCCGTTCTGCCCGCCGGTGGGACCGTGGCCATCACCGCCGACGGCGGAACCACGATCACTGGCCCGGTGACCATCAAGGGTGCCACCAGCATCGAAGGCAAGGTGACCATCACCGGCAAAGCGGAGGTATCCGACGACGTGACCGCCGCCGGCATCAGCCTGACCAAGCACAAGCACGTCGGCGTGCAACCGGGCGGCGGCACCACCGGGGCGCCTGCATGATCGGCATGGACGGCCGCACAGGCGTGTTCAGCGACGACTTGGCGCACCTGCGCCAGTCCATCGCCGACATTCTGACCACCCCCATCGGCTCGCGCGTGCAGCGCCGTGAGTATGGCTCGCTGCTGCCCGAGCTGATCGACCAGCCGTTCAACGACGAAACCCGCCTGAGGCTGTTCGGCGCCACCGCCACCGCGCTGATGCGTTGGGAGCCGCGCATCAGCCTGACCCGTATCGACCTGGCTCACGGCGACGTGGCCGGCTCGTTCGTCCTCGACCTGCAGGGCCAGCTGGCCACACCGAGCGGCGCATCGCGCAACACCCGCCTTTCCGTACCACTCCGCTTCCACACCCCCTAATCGAAGGAGAAGCCCATGGCCGCCAGCGGCTACCACCACGGCGTTCGCGTCATCGAAATCAACGGCGGCGTCAGGCCGATCCGTACCGTATCCACCGCTGTGATCGGCGTCGTCTGCACGGGCGAGGATGCCGACAAGACCGCCTTCCCTCTGAACCGCCCTGTGCTGATTACCGACGTGCTGAGCGCAGTCGGCAAGGCAGGCAGCACCGGAACACTGCGCGCCACGCTGCAGGGCATCGCCGACCAAGGCAACCCGATTGTGGTGGTGGTACGTGTGGCCAGCGCCAGCAACGACACCGACACCACTGCCAACGTCATCGGCGGCGCCAATGGCGGCAGCTACACCGGCCTGCACGCGCTGCTGGTTGCGCAGGCACAGCTGGGCGTGCGTCCGCGCATCCTGGGCGCACCGGGGCTGGACACCCAGCCGGTGACCGCTGCCATGATCCCCATCGCCAAGAAGCTGCGCGCCATGATCTACGCCAGCTGCGCCGCTAGCGCGACGGTGTCGGAGGCCATCGCCTACCGCGAGCAGTTCGCCGCCCGTGAACTGATGCTGATCTACCCCGACTTCATGGCCTTCAACACCGTCACCGCCTCCACCGGCATGGCCTTCGCCGTCGCCCGTGCCCTGGGCGTGCGCGCCATGACCGACCAGCAGCAGGGCTGGCACAAGTCCATCTCGAACGTGCCGGTGGCTGGTGTGACCGGCATCAGCCGCGACGTGCATTGGGATCTGCAGGACCCCAACACCGACGCGGGCCTGCTCAATGCCGGCGACGTGACCACCCTCATCAACTCGAATGGCTACAAGTTCTGGGGTTCGCGCACCTGCAGCGCCGACCCGTTGTTCCAGTTCGAGACGGCCACCCGCACCGCGCAGATCCTCGCCGACACCATCGCCGAGGCGCAGGAAATCTACATCGACAAGCCGCTGCATCCGACGCTGGTCCGCGACCTGTTGGAGAGCATCAACGCGAAGTTCCGCGAGCTGGTCTATGCCGGTTACCTGATCGGCGCCAGCGCCTGGTACGACGCCGGCGCCAACGCTTCGGAGTCGCTGGCCAGCGGCCAGCTGGTGATCGACTTCGATTACACCCCGGTGCCGCCGCTGGAAAGCCTGCAGCTGAACCAGCGCATCACCGACCGCTACTTCGCCGACTTCCCGGCCCGCATCAGCGGCTGAGGCCGCATAAGGAACCCCTGCCATGGCACTGCCCAGCAAGCTGAAAAACCTCAACCTGTTCAACGATGGCATGAGCTACATCGGCCAGGTCACCGAGTTCAAGCTGCCCACCCTGACCCGCAAGATGGAGGAGTACCGCGCAGGCGGCATGCTCGGCCCCATCGACGTAGACCTGGGCCAGGAAAAGATCGAGGCCGAGTGGAAGTGCGGCGGCCTGATGCTCGACGTGCTGCGCCAGTACGGCGCCGTTTCGCACAACGCGGTGCAGCTGCGCTTCGCCGGCGGCTACCAGCGGGAGGACAGCGGCGAGGTGGATGCGGTCGAGATCGTCATCCGCGGCCGCCACACCGAGATCGACGCCGGCACCGGCAAGGTCGGCGACGACACAGAGTTCAGCGTCAAGACCTCGGCCAGCTACTACAAGCTGACCGTCAACGGCCGCACCGAGATCGAAATCGACCTGGTCGGCATGGTCTTCATGGTCAACGGCGTTGACCGCCAGTCTGCCCTGCGTCGCGCCATCGGCGCCTGATCCCGCCCCCCTGCCCGGCCGCTAAAGCGGCTGGGCCATTCCTGAGAGATATAGCGATGACCCGCAACACCACCCATGAAGCCGACACCGCCACCGACGCTGAAGCCACCGGCGCCAACGTGATCGTGCTGGAAACTCCCATCGAACGCGGCGAGCAGGTGATCCGCTCCGTTCGCCTGCGCAAGCCGACCGCCGGGGATCTGCGCGGCATCAAGCTGTTCGACCTGGCACAGATGGATGTGACCGCGCTGACCACGGTCCTGCCGCGCATCAGCCAGCCGATCCTGACCACCGCCGACGCCGGCAAGCTGGAACCGGCCGACCTGATCGAGATCGCCCGTGTCATCGGTGATTTTTTCGTGCCGAAGTCGGAGAGGGAGTCCCTGCCTGCGTAGAGGATCTGATGGCCGATATCGCGGTGATCTTCTCCTTCACCCTCACCGAGCTATCGGCCCTCTCCCTGTCTGAACTCATCCAGTGGCGCCAGCGCGCCCATGAACGAAGTGGAGCACAGCAGTGATACAGTCCGCCTATGGACACCATCCTTTTCCTCGCCCTCGCGGCGTTCCTGCTGTGTGCAGTTGGCGCTCTGCTGGTGTGGGCGTTCAGCGCTGCGTGCCGCTTCCTGGCCGCGCTGGTAGCCGATCCCACGGACACCACGGCGCCGTAGTACGCGCATCGGTTGTCGTCGCATGAGCGGCGGCAACCTTCGCCTGCAGGTGGTGCTGGAAGCGCTCGACCGCGCCAGCGCCCCGTTCAAGAAGGTCATGGCCGGCAGCAAAGGCCTGACCACCGCTCTGCAGGAACAACAGGCCAACCTGCGCCGCCTCAATGCCGCCCAGCGTGACGTTGCCGCCTACCGCCAGCAGCAGCAGGCCGTGCGCGCAACCGAGCAAAGCCACTTGGCTGCAACGCAGCGCGTCGCCGCTCTGGCCCGGCAGATCAAGGAGGCGGGCACACCTACCCGCAGGCTGAGCCGCGAGTTCAATCAGGCCCGCACCGTTGCAGGCCAGTTAAAGATCCAGCACCAGCAGCAGTCGGTCGAACTGCAGCGCCTGCGCGGTGGCTTGGATCGTGCCGGCATCAGCACGCGGCAGCTGGGCACGCATGAGCGCAAGCTGCGCGGCGAGATTGCCGCCGCCTCGGCGCAGATGGATGCCCAACGCACGCGCCTGGCCGCGCTCGATGCTGCGCAGGCCCGTAGCCGCAAGATCCACAGCGCCGGCATGAACGCTGCTGCACACGGCACCGGCGTGGCGCTGGCGGCGTTCGGTGCGCTGCGTGCGCAGACGCTGCCCATCGCGCAGGCCATGAGCTTCGAGTCGGCCATGGCCGACGTAAAGAAGGTGGTGGACTTCGACACGCCGGACGGCTTCGAGAAGATGGGCCGCGACATTGAGGAACTGTCGCGCCGCCTGCCGATGGTGCCCACCGATATCGCCAAGATCGTCGCCGCCGCCGGCCAGGCCGGCATCGCCAGCAACGAGCTGACCCGCTTCGCCGAGGACGCGGCGAAGATGGGCGTAGCCTTCGACACCACCGCCGAAGACGCCGGCCAGACGATGGCCACCTGGCGTACCGCATTCCGCATGGGTCAGGACGACGTTGTCGTGCTGGCCGACAAGATCAACTACCTGGGCAACACCGGCCCGGCCAGCGTCCAGAAGATCAGCGAGGTGGTGAACCGCATCGGTGCGCTGGGCGAGGTGGCCGGCCTCGGCAGCGGCCCGCTGGCGGCGCTGGGCGCCACGGTCGCCGGTATGGGCATCGAGTCGGAGGTCTCGGCCACCGGCATCAAGAACATGCTGCTCACGCTGTCATCTGGCGATGCGGCGACGAAGCGACAGGTGGAGTCGTTCGAGAAGCTGGGGCTGAAGGCTGGTGACTTGGCTCAGGCCATGCAGAAGGACGCCGGTGGCGCCATCCTCGACGTACTGGAAAAGCTGAAGAAGCTGCCCAAGGCCGAGCAGGCGGCGACGATGACGCAGCTGTTTGGCCGCGAGTCGATCGGTGCGATCGCACCTCTGCTGACCAACCTCGATCTGCTGAAAGATAACTTCGGCAAAGTCACTGATGCGCAGAAGTACGGCGGTTCGATGAATGCCGAATACGCCGCGCGCGTGGGGACGGCCGAGAATGGCTTGATCCTGCTCAAGAACAGCGCCACCGTGCTTTCCCAGCGCCTGGGCAAGACCCTGCTGCCGACGGTCAAGGAACTGGCCGCGCGCGTGGCCAAGGTTGCCGACCGGATGGCCGAATGGGTCACGAAGAACCCGCAGCTGGTGGCTACCATCGCCAAGCTGGCCATCGGCGGTACTGCCCTGGCCACCGCGCTCGGCGGCCTGCTGGTGGCCGGCGGCGTCGGTGCCATGGCGCTGACGCAGATCCACAAGGGCGTGATGCTGCTCAGCGGCGGCGGCATCGGCCGGCTGATCGGCCAGGTGCTGTCGCTGGGTGGCCGGGCGTTCCCGATGCTGCTCAATGTTGGCCGCATGCTGCTGCCTCTGCTGGGTGGTATCAGCCTGCCTGTGCTGGCCATCGGCGCCGCCGTGGCCGTTGTTGCCGCGCTGGTCTGGAAATACTGGGAGCCGATCAAGGCTTTCATGATCGGCGTGTGGCAGGGCGTGCTGGATGTGGTCAACCCGATCATGGCCGAGCTGATGACCGCGCTGGAACCGCTGGGGCCGGTGTGGGCGCAGGTGTCCGATGCCATGGGCAAAGCCTGGGCATGGGTGCAGAAGCTGTTCACCCCCTTCAAGGCCACCAGCGAGCAGCTGCAAGGCGCCACCACCGCCGGCCGTGGATTCGGCCAGGTGCTGGGTCAGGTGCTGACCGTCAACCTGCGCATGGCGGTCGCCGCCATCGGCTGGCTGGTGACGGCGTTCACCTTCATGCTGCCGATCATCAAGAACGCCGTGGGCGGCGCGTGGACCTACCTACAGGGTGCGTGGCAGCTGATCGTCGGCCTGTTCACCCTCAACGGTGACAAGATCCGGTCGGGTCTGTCCGCCATGTGGGAGGGTGCCAATCAGATCCTGCTCGGCTGGCCCGCGAAGATGATGCAGGCCGGCATCGACATGGTGCAGGGGCTGGTCAACGGCATCGTGTCCAAGGGCAGCGCCGCGATGGATGCCGTGGCCGGTATCGCCTCGGGCGTGATGGACCGTTTCAAGGGGCTGCTGGGCATCCACAGCCCGTCGCGTGTCTTCGCGCAGTTCGGTGACTTCACCATGCAGGGGCTGGCCGGCGGCATCGACCGCAGCCAGGGCGAGCCGCTACAGCAGGTGACCAGCGTCGGCGACCGCATCACTCAGGCCGGCGCCGGTATGGGCGAGCGCATGCAGCAGGCAGGCGTCGGGGGCGCCGGTGCGTCGGCCAGCCGCCTTGATGAACTGCGCGAGCGGCGCATTGCCCGCGCTGGCGCCAGCGCCGATACCGACCGCGCCACCGCAAGCCGTGACCGCCTACGTGCGGCGGTGGTCGGGGGCGAGCGCGTGGTGCAGATTGGCGCCGGCATGACCCAACGCATGCAGCCCACCGGTGGAAACGGCGTTACCGCGCCCTCCCGTCTGGACGAACTGCGCGAACGGCGCATCGCCCGGATGGCCGACAGCGCCGACACCGCACGCGCGACGGCCAGCCGCGACAAGCTGCGCCAAGCATCGGCCGGATTCGCGCTGGGCGCGGCTGCGCTGCCCGTCATGGCCGCTGCCGCCCCAGTGATGGCCCCGGCTGCTGCGCAAGCCGCTGCGGGCAGCACAGGCGCTTCCAGCTACACCATCCACATCAACGCGCCGGCTGGATCTGATGAGCAGAAGATCGCGGACCTGGTGCGGCAGACCGTTGAACAGATTGAGCGCGACAAGGCCACCCGACGCGGTGCCCGGCTCAGCGACTGAGGACCACCACCATGATGATGACCTGGGGCACGTTCGTGTTCTCCCTCTCAACTGCCGCCTACGGCGAACTGCAGCGCCAGATGACCTGGCGCCACGCCAGCAGCGAGCGCGTAGGCGCCCGCGCAGCCCGCCAGTACGTCGGGCCGGGCGATGACACCATCAGCCTGCAGGGCACCATCGCTGGCGAGCTGGTGAGCGACCTGCAGGTGCTGGACAAGCTGCGCGAGCTGGGCGACCAGGGCAAACCGCAGGCGCTGGTGGAGGGTACAGGGCGCGTCTACGGCGCCTACCTGCTGACCAGCCTCAACGAGACACGGCGCGAACTGTTCAACGACGGCACACCGCGCCTGATCGACTTCCAGATGCAGCTGGAACGTGACGACGACAGCGCCAGCGAGGCCATCGCATGAGGGCGACCCCATACCCGATTCCCGCATGGCGGGTGGTGCTGGACGGCAAGGATCTGACCGACCGGCTGGCACCGCGCCTGCTGGATCTGTCCCTGACCGAGAGCCGTGGCGATGAAGCCGACCAGGTAGACCTGCGGGTGCATGACCATGACGGCATGCTGGCGCTGCCGCGCCGTGGGGTCACCCTGCAGGTGGCCATCGGCTATGAAGGTAGCGGGCTGTTCGACAAGGGCACCTTCAAGGTGGACGACGTAGAACACAGCGGCTCACCCGACATCATCACGATTCGGGCGCGTTCGGCCGACCTGACAGGAGCGGTTCGTCGCCGGCGCGAGCGTAGCTGGCACGACACCACCCTGGGCGACATTCTCGGTGCCATCGCCGGCGAGCATTCGCTCCGTGCGTCGGTAGCCGCGGATCTGGCCAGCGTGCCCATTCCACACCTCGACCAAGCCAACGAGAGCGATATCAACCTGCTGACGCGGCTCGGCAAGCGCTTCGACGCGGTGGCCACGGTCAAGGCCGGAACGCTGATCTTTGCCCCCATCGGTGCAGGAACCACGGCCAGCGGCCAGCCGCTGCCCGGCGTGCGGATCACACGGGCATCCGGTGACCAGCACCGCTACAGCGTCGCCGACCGCGAGAAGTTCACTGGCGTTCGTGCCTACTGGGGCGACCGGCGCGCAGCGCGGCGCACGGGCGTGCTGGTGGGCACGTCCGATAACGAGAAGAAGCTGCAGGCGACCTACGCCACCGCGCAGGAAGCGCGGCAGCACGCAGAGGCGGAGTTCAAGCGGCTGGACCGGGGCACCGCGCAGCTGAGCTATCGGCTGGCCGACGGCCGTGCGGATATCTACCCGGAGCAGACGGTAACTGTCAGCGGCTTCAAGCCAGAGATTGATGGCACCGACTGGTTGGTGGCCAAGGCCACTCACACCATCGACGGCAGCGGGGGCTTCGTCACCTCACTGGAGCTGGAGCGTGGTGGTGGATAGCTCGTTCTAACCCCAGGACGGGGAAACTTGCGCGCGTCCTTCGCTCTGTTAGGAGTAGCGATCGGAGTAGTAGTTGTTCCACAGAGCATCCTGCACGGAGGCTGCGATGCAATTGGAACTACTTTTCGCGATCAGCTTCTCGGCCAGTTCCAAGGGAACTAGGAAGCGATATGCGTCATTGGGTTCGATGGTGACTGGACAGCCGGTATCAAGGCCGGCAAGGATCGGCGACCAGCTGACCCAACCTAGGTAACGAGAGAAGTCTCTGTAACGAAGTGCTTGCCAAACTCGCTGCCGCATTGTTCTCTTCCGGCGCTCATACAGAAGCGAGATGGCTATGAGCCGTACAGGATGCGCGGATTTGTTGCGTACGATTACGCATACACCTGAAGCTGTTCCTTCAATGCCGTACAGCAAGTCAACCTTCACGCTCGGCCTGGCTCGGGCAACTGTCCATAGAAAGGTCAGGCTTGAGAGCACGGCGCCGTACACCGCCAGAATCTCGGTAATTTTCATTGCTTAGATCCTATTGATATGTCGCCCATGGCCTGACGAATGAAGCGAGCAGCGAGAGGTTTCAGGTAACGTGTGAGCACACCTACAACGAATAACAGTGCCGCGTGTGTAAGCGATGTACCGCAGGAATCGATGACCGCTGCCTGCGGGCTAGTGGCCTGCCAGATCGCAAGCGCCATCAACGCGGTGGACAAAGGTCGCCCCGTTTCCGACGGCGCCCTCTCTGTTTCAGCCGGAGCGGAGCGATGATGCGCCGCATGTGGGCACTGCATCTGCACGTCACCCGTAAACACCTGGCCGATGACAGCCCCTTCAAACACGGTATGACCACTGCACACGCACGCTGCCACACCACAGTTCACCGTTTCACCGCAACTCATAGTCCATTACACCGTATTGCGCGCCCCCAGCGGGCGCATCTTGCGGTGTGGTTAACGGCCTAAGTGGAGCAAGGCGTGAGCGTTATCGGCTGGGTTTCTTTGATCCTTTAGATGCCTTGACAACAACCTTTTGCCCGCGCAGATCCACATCACCGCTGATCTGCTGGCCGATGCTGGTGTTCTCGAACGAGGTCCGGGGCGCAGTCGCTACCGCCGGTGCATTGCTACCAAGCGCGGCTAGCGCCGCCGCACGTGCTGAAGGCGACGCTTTGCGCCACGCGTCGAGCAGATCCGCATCGGCCTCGGCAAGGCGATCGCGCCGGCCGACCAGGACATAGGTCACATCAACGCCGAGTTCGTCGGCAGCGACGAAGTACGCTCCACCGGGCAGGTGTGCATCTTGCTCGAACAGGATCTGCGTGCGCTTGGCAACACCGCAGGCCAGTCCCATGGCCTCCTGGGTCATGCCCAGACGCTTCCGTTCTTCTTTCAGGCGAATACCTACAGACACGCAATTTCCCCCTTGACAGGTGCAGTTAACTTCACCACCATTCCGCTTAGAAATACACAGCGGAAACGGAATGAACGCCCAACGACGTACCACTGCGCTACGCACTGCCGAACAAGCCCGGCAGTGGCTCATCGACAACGGTCTGTCCGTAACCGCCTTCGCGGAGAAGCACGGACTGGACCGAAACGCCGTGAACAACGCTCTGCGCAGCACCAGCAAGTGCCGGATCGGCAAGACGCACGATGCTGCTGTCGCTCTCGGCATGAAAGCCGCCCCTGATTCTCACACAGATTCGCCTGTTTCCACCCGCGTTCGCACGGCCAAGAGCAGCACCGGCAAAGCCCCGGTTAACACGAAGGTCGCCAAGAAGGCAAAGAAGGCACGGGGTAAGGCATGAGCGCCGCAGTCGGACAGCGCGCTGTGTTCTGCTGCCCCGCCTGCAATGCTCGGCTGGTAAAGCGCACCAGTGCGTTGCAACACCCGTTCCTGCGTACTGACGCCTACGTCTGCCCGAACCCGATGTGCGGCGCTACCTACACCGGCAGTTCGGAATTGACCAATGTGGCAAGCCCCAGCGGCCTCCCCAGCGCCCCTGCCTGCGAACTGCCGCCGACGCCGTGGTATCAGCGAACGATGTTGCAGACGCGCTGGAAGCAGGACCAAGGCGAGCTGCAAACAGACTGGATCGACGCAATCGAATCCTGTCCGCCCGACGGCGATCAGCCCTCGGTCTGATCCAACTTTTCCCCTTCCACAACCAATGACCTGGCGCCATCCAGCGCCAGCAAGGGAGTGCTGCGCCTGTGATGCGCCACAAGACCCAATTTGACGGCTGGTCCTCGGCAATGGAGCCGAGCTTTGTCACCTCTCCAACGCGTGTCGAGTACGTGTCGTATGCGCAGAAGCAGCGCGACGCCGCCAAGCTTCACGACTTGGTGAAAGTCCATATCGCACGTGGCGGCGCCTATGAGGTGCTGCCTTCGCACACCGCTGCTCAGGTGTCCGCATGAACCTGTCCACAGCTGCAACTGATTCGCACATTTCTACTCAGATTTACTTGACTTCCTCACGGACGGGGCGCACTGTTTGCCGCACGGAGCGTAAGAACTCCAAGTCAGCGGTATCCGCGCCCGAGAGCATCGCGGTTTTTTTGCGCCTGCAATTCGTGCGCGCCGACGTTTTCCTGCGTCGGGAGGGCGGCAGCCATACAACACCCGCAAGGGGAAAACTGCCCGCCGGTCTGACTCCGGTTCTTACCCTCCCGACACCCTCGGTGCGACGCGTAAGAACGTCTCGCCGAGATTTCAATCTCAAGTCAGGAGACGTCCCCGTGTCCCACGGAGCCCCTTCCACGCCCGGCAACCCTGCCGCGCGTCAGCTTTCGCTCGCCTTCGGCCTGATCGCCGACACCCTCGAATGGCCCCACGATGCGTATCAGGCGTTCATTGCCCGCCTGCTCGCTATCGGCGTGTGCCCGCTCGCGATCACCCTGGGCGACGTACTCGCCGCCTACAACGCCACCTGTGACGCCGACGGCCGCGCGCCGGGCACCGACGACAAGGCGGTGCACTGATGGCGCCTCCTTCCAACGTCACCATTCCAGAGCCTTGCCTGCGGCCGGTCATCGTGCTGGAAACGCAGATCCCTGGCTTCGGCCTGCGCGCATCCTTCGACCAGCACAAGATTCTGTTTCTGGCCTTGATACACATCGAGTCGGACACCGCAGCGACCTTCACCGCGCAGCACTCACGCAACGTGATGCGAGCCGCTACCGGGGGAATCCAGATCGGAACCGTCGTCTACCTGCTCGCCAAGGGTGAGGCCGAGCGCTTCTTCCAGTGGCTGCGCACAGGCGAGAGCTACCCCGGCGGGGTGAACTGATGGCCCGCAACAAAGGGCATACGCCTGTGCTGCCCGGTCCGGTGGATCGCGGCGATCAGGTCATCAGCCTTGCCGACTACCTGCGCCTATGCCGTATCGCCGCAGCTGCCGAACTGCTGGCCAAACTGCCCAGCGAGGCCGCGAAAATGCTGGAGATCGAGGCCGATCACACCTCAGCCGTAGCTCAATACATGGCCGAAGACCTCACCGCGATCCTCGGCCGGTCCCGCCCCGCTGTCGAGTAACACCACCCCCGATCCCGGCAGCGCGCCAACGCCGCCGGGGTTGGTCAGGAGAGAACCATGCAAAACCACCGCACCGCCGCTCTCGCGGCGAACGAAGGCTGAGCCGCATGCAAGAAGAAATCCGCCAACAGGTACTGTCGCGCGTACAGCGCGACTATGGCCTCAAGCACCGCAGCGGCACCCCGTACATGCGCGGGGGCAAGTGCCCCCACTGCGGCAAGAAGGAGCTATACACCAGCTACGAGAAGCCTTGGGTTCTGCGCTGCGGCCGACAGGCCAAGTGCGGCCAAGAGGTGCGCGTGCGCGACCTCTACGACGACCTGTTCGATGACTACTCCAAGGCCAACCCGCAGACGCCGCAGGCGCCGCATGCAGCAGCCGATGCGTACCTGGCCACCGCCCGCGGATTCAGCGTCAAGCCGTTGAAGGGTCTCTACACCCAAGAGGACTACTACGACCGCGCAAAGCGCCAGGGCACGGCCACGGTCCGCTTCCCCTTGGTGAAGGGAGGCTGGTGGGAACGTCTGATCGACCGCCCCCACCGGTTCGGCAAGATGAAGGCCCGTTTTGCGCCGGGAGAGAGCTACGCGGGGGTGTGGTGGGGCGCGGCCGCTCAGGACCAACTGCGCACCGCCCGCGAAGTCTGGATCGTGGAGGGCATCTTCGACGCCATTGCCCTCCTGCAGCGCGGCATCTGCGCCGTTGCGGCCATGTCGAGCAACGCCTATCCAGAGCAATCCCTCAAGGAACTGAAAGCCGCGCGACCGGGCGATCTGCCGGTGCTGGTGTGGGGATTGGACAACGAGCCGGGCGCCCGCGCCTACACCGTCAAGCACGCGCGCCGGGCGGAGAAGCTGGGCTATCGGTGCATGGCTGCACAGATCGAGCAGGTAGGCGACAAGAAAACCGACTGGAACGATCTGCACTTGCGCGCACAGGCGGCAGAGGACGGCGACGCACAGTGGCAGGCTGACCTCGACCTGGCACGCCACAACGGCGCCGTGCTGATGGCGCGCACGGCAGTGGATAAGGGGCTGGTCATCTATCAGCGTGAGCAGAAGACCGAGTTCCACATCGAGTTCGCCTCGCGCCTGTTCTGGTTCGAGTTCGACGCGGTGCGCTTCGACAAGATGATGCGGGAGAAAAACCCCGATGATGAAGAGGGAGCGGTCAGCGAAGAGACCGAAGCCAAGATCCGGCGCGCCTGTGCGTCGGTGCAGCAGATCGCCAACTGCTACCCCGAAGCCCTCTACTTCCAACGCCACGAAGCTACCGACGAAAGCTGGTACTACTTCCGTGTTGACTTCCCCCACGACGCACCGTCGGTCAAAGGCACCTTCACCGGCGCTCAGGTGGCCAGCGCTACCGAGTTCAAGAAGCGAATCATCAGCCTTGCGCAGGGCGCCGTGTTCAGCGGCAGCGGCCAGCAGCTGGACCGGATGATGGAAGACCAGCTGTTCAACATCAAAAAGGTCGATACGGTCGATTTCGTCGGCTACAGCCCTGACCACAAGGCGTACATCTTCCCCGACCTGGCCGTGCGTGCCGGCGAGGTGACCCTCGCTAATGCCGAGGACTATTTCGAGTTCAACAAGCTGCGCATCAAAACCACACAGAGGTCTATCCGCATGGACATTCAACGCGATCACGAAAACTACTCCACCGACTGGCTCGGCTGGCTCTGGACGTGCTTCGGCACGCACGGCATTGTTGCGCTCACGTTCTGGTTTGGCTCGCTGTACGCCAATCAGATCCGCAGCAGTCACAAGTCCTTCCCGTTCTTGGAAGCCACGGGCGAGGCCGGCGCAGGCAAGACCACGCTGCTCAACTTCCTGTGGAAGCTGCTGGCCCGTGCGGACCATGAAGGCTTCGACCCTGCGAAGTCCACGAAGGCCGGTCGCGCCCGTGCCATGGGGCAGATTTCCGGCATGCCCATCGTGCTGCTGGAAGCCGACCGCAGCGACAGCGGCGATAAGGCACACGCCAAGTCGTTCGAGTGGGACGAACTGAAGGACTACTACGGCGGCGGCACCCTGGCCACGCGCGGCGTGCGCAACGGCGGCAACGAAACCTACGAACCGCCGTTCCAAGGAACCATCGTCATCAGCCAGAATGCGCCGGTCGATGGCAGCGAGGCCATCCTGACGCGCATCGTCAAGCTGCACTTCAAGAAGCCGACCGCAACGACCGAGAGCCGGCAGGCCGCCGACAACCTCAATGCACTTCCCGTCGAGAAGCTGAGCTACTTCCTGCTCGCAGCGCTCAAGGCGGAAACCGCCGTGATGGAGAAGTTCGCCGAGCGCGTGCGCTTCTACGAAGCCAGGTTGCGCGAGGAAAAGGAGCTGCGTGTCGAACGCATCATCAAGAACCATGCGCAGATGCTCGCACTGCTCGATGCACTGCGGCTGGTGGTGAACCTGCCCGAGAACATGGTGCGTGATACGCGGGACGCCCTGGTCAAGATGGCCACCGAACGTCAGGACGCCATCGGCGCCGATCACCGCATCGTCTCCGAATTCTGGGATGCGTTCGAGTACATCGAGATGCAAGCCAGTGGCGACAGGCGCAGCGTGCTGAACCATTCGCGCGAAGAAAGCCGTATCGCCATCAACCTCAACGAGTTCATTCAGAAGGCCGGCTACTTCGGTCAGCAGGTGCCCGACATTGGCGACCTGCGCCGGCTGCTGGTCGAGTCGAAGCGCCACAAGTTCATCAGCGCCAATACAGCCGTGAACAGCGCGATTCGTTCCACCCAAACGACCAGCACAACCGTGAAGTGCTGGGTGTTCCAGAAGTAAGACCCGCAGCAAAACCAAAGGCCCGGCGGGGAGTGCGCCAACACCGCCCCCAAGGCCATCCACCAACGAAGTTCAGGAGAGAACCATGCAACAGATGACAGGCAAAGCCATGACCACCCTCGCAAAGTCGCTGGATTCCAGCACCGGACCCGGAGCGGAGGCTATCACGGGTGTGCGTAACCGTGTGAATGCTGGTAACTGCGGCGAATCCGAAGCCAGCGCAACCATCACCCTGCACGTCACCCACAACCGCGTGATCGCCACGGCGATGCTGAACATGGGATCGGCCAAGGTCGCGCAGTGCGTGTTCGAGCGCCGGAAAGGGAGCAGGAAGGGCTGGGAACTGGTGAAGGGGACCGACTTCAACGACGAAACCAGCTGGATCTCGCCGGAGCTTGCCGACCTGGCCAGCCGCGTGCCCTTCCCCTACGAGGTGGCCAACATGCTACCCGGCAAGCGGGCTACGGCCGCTGCCGTAGCGCAGGCGGCGCAGGAGGTGGCCAATGGCTGATTTCGTCGCCCTGTTGGCCATGTGCGTGCTGCTGCCGGTCGCCGGCGCCACCACGCTCAAGATGTGGCAGACGCGCCCGCCTCGGCGCCGTCATAGCGGCTTGGCCGTGGGCCAGATCCCGCAGCCGCTGCGCCGCCGTGCCCCCATGGCCGTGCGCCGGGGGGTGGCCCATGTCTGAACGGATGAGCCATGACCCCGGCAGGCACTGCCCGGACTGCGGCCAGAACGGCGTCCTCGACTTCTCGAACGTTCCCGCTTCGGTGCGGACATACACCCGTGACGACGGCAACTATGCGGACCACAACGGCCCCTCCCGCGACTACGAGTGCCGCGACTGCGGTGCTTCATTCACCCTCACCGGTTGGGAGGAATCCCGTGGTTGATATCGACACCGCCCGCCGGTTCCTCGCCGATGAGTTCGAGAGCGCCGGCCTACCTCACGTCGCCGGGGGCATCCTGGCCGGCACCAGCCCGTTTGGCCAGGGCGCGTACATCACCGCTGTTGCAGCCGCGCTGGCAGCGCCCTGTGCGGCCTGCGGCTGCGCGAAGGAGGCCACCCATGGGTAAGCGCCAGATGATTGCGGTGTGGTTCTCCTGCGGCGCCGCGAGCGCCGTAGCGGCGAAGCTGACGCTGGACCGCTACGCCTCGACCCATGAGGTCCGCATCGTGAACAACCCCGTGGCCAACGAAGATCCCGACAACCTGCGCTTTGCCCGCGATGTGGCGGCATGGCTGGGGGTGGAGGTCGAGACGGCCATCAATTCCAAGTTTCCCACCTGCGACGCCGTGGACGTGTGGGAGAAGGAGCGTTACATGGCCGGTGTCGCCGGTGCCCCCTGCACCCGCGCACTCAAGAAGCGGGCACGCCAGGAATGGGAGCTGATCCACAAGCCTGACTTCCACGTCCTCGGCTTCACTGTGGAAGAGCGCGCACGCCATGACCGGTTCGTTCGCGGCGAGCGCGAGAACGTGCTGCCGGTGCTGATCGACGCGGGCTTGAGCAAGCCGGACTGCGCCGCTTTGCTGCTGTCCGCCGGCATTGCGTTGCCGGCCGTCTATCTGCGCGGCTACCCCAATGCAAACTGCATTGGCTGTGTGAAGTCGCAGTCGCCGACCTACTGGAACCACGTGCGTCAGCACGACCCGAAGGTGTTCGCCGAGCGCGCCGAGCAGTCGCGCCGGCTGGGCGCTCGGCTGGTAAAGGTGAAGGGCCAGCGGATATTCCTCGACCAGCTGCAGATCACCGACAAGGGCGGCTCCATGAAGTCGCTGAACTTCGATTGCGGGATCTTCTGCGAAGAACCTCCGCATCACATCGTTTCCAGCCGCAGGGAGGCTCAGGCATGAAGGTTGCCGACTTGTTCGCCGGTGCCGGCGGGTTCACAGAGGGCGCAGAGCAGGCGGGATGCGAGGTGGTGTGGGCAGCCAATCATTGGCCAGCCGCCGTAGCCACACACGCGGCGAACCATCCTCGCGCCAAGCACGTCTGCCAAGACTTGCAGCAGGCCGATTGGACCCAGATGCCCCATTGCGACCTCCTGCTGGCCTCGCCCGCGTGCCAAGGACACACCCCTGCGCGCGGCAAGGAGCGTCCGCACCATGACGCCACTCGCTCGACCGCATGGGCCGTCGTCTCTGCGCTGGAGTGCAACTCGCCCGAGGCCGCGTTGGTGGAGAACGTTCCCGCCTTCCTAAAGTGGAAGCTGTTCCCCGCCTGGTGTGCAGCGGTGCATGCCCTAGGCTATGCGATCAGTCCGCACTTGGTGGACGCTGCTGACTTCGGCGTTCCGCAGCATCGCGTGCGCGTCTTGGTCCTGCTGACCAAGAGCAAGCATCCCTTGGAACTGAAGCTCCCAAAGCTGCCTCATGTACCCGCCAGCAGCTTCATTGACTTCAACGCCGGCACATGGTCCCCGATTGAGCGCCCCGGCCGTGCCGCCGCCACGATTGCCCGTGTACGTGCTGGACGTGCCGCTTTCGGCGAGCGATTCGTGGCGCCCTACTTCGGCACCGGCTCTGGCCTGACCGGCCGATCACTGGATCGGCCCATCGGTACGATCACCACGCGTGACCGTTGGGCGGTGATTAGCGGGGACCACATGCGCATGGTTTCGGTGGATGAAGCAAAGATCGCCATGGGCTTTCCCGAGCGCTACTTGCTGCCCTCGAACAAGAAGGACGGGATGCAAATGATGGGCAACGCAGTTTGCCCACCCAAGGCTTGCCAGTTCATTCAAGCATTGAGGGCCGCCGCATGACGCAGCAGCAGAAGACTCCGCCCCGCCCGCTGCCGGCGTGCCCGTCCGGCCACCCGGCCCGCTACATCCTTGACGGACGACGGCTGGAAGCACGCGGCGGTCATTTCATTGAATGCCGCTGCAGCCGCACGGCGAAATGCCCCACGTTCGACCTGGCCTGGGCGCACTGGCACAAGCAGCACGGACTCCAAGCGGCGGTCCCATCCTGCCCTGCCGCCGGCAGCAACGTGGTGCAGCTGGGGCTGCGGTGGGCGGGTGGTGACGCATGACTCCGCACGGATTCGGTACGTTCTGGCTGCTCTACGGCCAGTTCGGAGCAACGATGACCATCGAACAGCTGCGGACTACCTATTTCCCCACCGCGAAGCTCAAGACGATGGCCAACAAGCACACGGCGGGCCTGCTGCCACCACGGGTTGGCGACGTATACGACACGCGCGACGTTGCCAGTTGGTGGGATGACCAACGAAACACCCGCGCAGCCTAGAAACGACAAGGGCCGCCCAATGGGCGGCCCTTTGCGTTCGGCCGGACGGCTGCCGCTCGTCAAGTTTCCGATTCACTAAATAGGTGTGCAAGTCCCCAACCATAGGAGAAACGACATGCACATCCAAATCGGCGGTACCCACGTCACGAACAACTTCAACATCAGCAACAGCGACCATGTCGCCGTGAGCCTGCCTAGCACCAGCCCACCCCCGCAGCGCCCACCGACGTCGCCGAATTGGGCAGTGCTAGCGGTCCAGGCGACCATCGCCATCGCAGGAGCCGCTAAGGCACTTGCCCCGTTCCTAGGGCTGGTGGGCGGCTGAGCCGCCCCGCCCCTTCGGGGGCGCTACGGCCGAGCTGCCGCACCAATGGTGTACCACCCCGCCCTAAAGCCTTGTCCTGCTTAGCTGTCGCTCCGATCCATCATCGGGGCAACGGACAGGCGCAGGGAATCGGCGTAACGGGCGGTGGCGGACGTCATCGGGGTGTTGATCGTGGAAACTGGCATTGCCAGTGAGATCAATAGTTTACACCGGGTGGCTGAATGGCAGCGGGTGGCGCCGGGATACCGCTTCGGCGCCCCGGCCCGAGGGCCGTCCGCACGCCGGGCGGCGCCCACCCGCAATGACGGGCAACCGGTCACAGTTGTCGCGATTCGTTGACGACGACGAAATATTGACGCCGTTATAGTCCAGCGCTCGCAATGGATTGGACGTGTGGAGCAGATGATGCAGCACAAGCGTTTGAGCAGGACCCTGGCCACCGCGCTGGCCGTCGCCACCCTGGCCATCGGAACGGCAACCGCAGCACCGGCGGCCACCGGGCTGAGCCCGACCTTCACCACCTGCCGTGACAAGGCGCAGGGTGCGGTCGAGCAGGCCGCCTGCCTGACCTCGGAAAGCGCGCGCCAGGACCAGCGCCTGAACCAGGCCTACCGCCAGTTGCAGGCAAAGCTGAGTGGCGCGAAGAAGACCAAGCTGGTGAATGCCCAGCGCGCGTGGCTGCAGTCGCGCAGCCGCGATGGTGAACTGGATACCGCGCTCTACGACGATTCGCAGCCCGGCAACCTGCAGGGCGAGCTGAACGATGTGATGCGCCTGAGCGCGCGCGCCGACCAGCTGCAGAAGTATCTCCAGCTGCTGGACTGACCCATGAGGGGCAGACCCTCTGACTGCACAAGGATGTAAGACATGCCAACCAACATCGATACCCACGATCTCGATGCCACCTCCGGCGCCGTGTATTTCGCCGTCGGCCGTGGCACCGAAGGTGGCCCCGCCTCCTACCATCTGGCCATCGCCGGCATCACCCAGGGCGTGACCGAACCGCACTGGGGCACGGTGAACAAAGTCGCGCAGAACAGCGGTTACAGCCTGGGCGCGATCCAGGTCGACTTCGGCCAGCGTGGCGAATGGGCACTGGGCGCCATCGACGGCCACGCACTGAAGGCGGGTGAGACGACCTATGTCGACGCCGTGATCGATCAGGCCAGCAGCTATGCCAAGGCGCACAACCTGCCCTTCACCCAGGACCACGCCGACCTGCGCCGCGACCTGCTCAGCCACGGCAATGGCCTGAGCGGGCGCAGCTCGATCCAGTTCATCGATACCAGCACACGCGACAGCATCAACGCCTGGGCCGGTTCGGCCGAGGGCAAGCAGTGGATCCACGCCAACATCGACTACCCGCAGGTGCGCAACGCCACCCGGATCGGCATGACGATGGTGGACGCGCACGGCAGCGGCATCGCCGAGGAAAACCGCTTCGAAGCGATCAGCCTGATCGCCAAGACCGCCAACCAGTTGCCCAGCCAGCTGCCCAAGCTGCAGAAGGTGCTGGAAGAAGGCGGTGACTACGAGGCGCTGCGCGCCAAGGCCGGGCAGATCCGCGAAACCTACCAGTACTTCGATGCGCCCAAGGCCGGCGACATCGCCGTGCGCTATGAGGACGCGTATGCCAACAACAAGGACGCAATGGACCGCGCCCATGCCAAGGTCAGCAGCCGCGACTACTCGCCTGCCGGTGAGCACAACGACGCCGATATCCAGGTGGCGCTGGGCCAGATCGGCGCACCGCGCCAGCAGGCCGGTTCGCAGACGTTGAAGGAAGGGTCCAGCGGCCGTGACGTGCTGAAGCTGGAAAGCAACCTGGTCACGCTGGGCCATGCCAGTGCTGACGGCCAGCAGACGCTGAATCCGGACCGGCGCTTCGATGCCACTACCCGCAAGGCGGTGGAAGACTTCCAGCGCGCACACAATCTGGACCCGGTGGACGGCAAGGCCGGCCCGGCCACGCTGGCCGCGATCGACCGCGACGCGCGCGAACTGCAGGGCAACCTGGCCGCGCTGGGGCTGACCGATGCCAAGGGCCAGGCCATCGGCAGCGACGGCTATCTGGGCGGCGGCAGCCGCCACGCGATCAACACCTTCCAGCAGCAGCATGGCCTGCCTGCGACTGGCATCGCCGATGCGGAAACCCGCCAGGCGCTGGCCAATGAAGTGCGGCAGCGTGCGCAGGGACAGGGCAACACCCCGGAACAGCAGGCAGCGGCCGAGCCAGCGCGCGAGACGGTGTACCCGATGTCCGACCCGCGCAGCCCACAGAACTGGCTGTACACCGAAACCCTGGTGCAGGTGAAGTTCGCCGAGGAAGCGCGTGGCCTGCCCTCCGGCGAGCACAGCGAGAAGCTGGCCGCTGCGCTTACCGTGGAAGCTGCGCGCGCCGGCCTGAACCGGGTTGATCGCGTTGAGCTGAACCAGGATGGCTCGATGGCGCGCGCGGTGCAGGCCAATGCACTGCACGACGAAAGCGCGTTGAACCGCAATACCGCGCCGGTATCAACCGCTGACGCGATGCGCCAGAGCGTGCAGGAGAACAGCGAGCGGGCGTTGCAGGTGAGCGATCAGCAGCGCGAGCAGCAGAAGATCGACCAGCAGACCCAGCAGCACGGGCCGCGGGCCATGATGGCGTGAGGGATGCAGGCCCACGGGCCTGCTGTCGTCATTCGCGCGCTCCCACTGGTCCGCCTGAGGCAGACCAGTGGGGTCGAGCACGGTGCGTCGATGATCGTCGCGGATGCCAATTGAACCATGTATCCTTATGGATACTGTGGATGAATGGCGATTCTCCAGGCAACAGAAACATTCACGCGATGGCTGCGCGGACTCAACGACAGCAGGGCCCGCGGCGTGATCGTGGAGCGCCTGCAGCGCGTCGCCCGCGGTCTCGAGGGAGATGTTCGATCAGTGGGTCATGGCGTGAGCGAACTGCGAATCAACCATGGGCCGGGATATCGCGTGTATTTCACGCGTCGCGGGAGATCCATCGTCGTGCTCCTGCACGGTGGCGACAAGTCGAGCCAGCGTCGCGATATCGAAAAAGCGGTCAGGCTCGCGGAGCTGCTGTAGCCACCATTTGATTCCATGCCGTTCCCAGGACTCTCCCCATGAGCAAGCTGAAGACGATTCCCTTCGACCCCGCCGACTATCTGGCTGATGACGTCGCAATCGCCACCTATCTGAGCGAGGCGTTGGCAGCAGGTGATGCGGGCCACTTCCAGGAGGCGCTCGGAACAGTGGCGCGCGCCCGCGGCATGGGCGGCGTTGCCGAGGTGTCCGGTCTTGGACGCGAGAGCCTGTACAAGGCGCTGCGCCCCGGAGCACACCCACGCTTCGATACCGTGCAACGTGTGCTGTCAGCGCTTGGGGTGCACCTGATCGTGCAGGCCGGCAAGGCCTGACCGCGACCGCTTCATTCGCCGGGCGTGGCCCGGCGCTACCCGGGCCAGGTGACCGCTTCAGTGCCCGCCGCCGCGCGCTTCCACCTGCTCGATCAATGTCTGGCAGGCCGCATTGAGGCCCACCATCGTCACCTCCGCACCATGCGCGGCCAGCTTTTCCTGCGCGCGTTCCAAGGCGGCCACGGCAGTCAGGTCCCACAGGTGGTCATCATCGATTCGAGCGGGCCGACCACGGCCAGCGTGGCCGACACCGGCAACAGGATGCGCAGCGTTTCCCAGGATGCCGGCGATGAAGGCAATGGAGAACGCGGGTTGACGCCGGCGATGAGCGAGAGGGCGATAGCCTCGGGAATCAGCGGCAGGACGACGACGATGCCGGGCAGCAGAAGGCAGCGGAGCATGGCGCCGCTCTACAATCGGGTCATGCCTACCGATCGCCCGCAGTTCTTCGACCCCGCCACCGAACAGGGCGTGCTGCGCCTGTCGATCGCCGCTTCGCTGCTGCTGGCCGCGGCGGCGGTGGTGTTCGGCCTGCTCGCCAATTCGTCATTGATCATCTTCGACGGCATCTACGGCCTGATCGACGTGGTGATGACCTGGCTGTCGCTGCTGGTGGCACGGCTGATCGCGCTGTCCACACAGACCGACGCCCTGCAATCGCGGCTCAACCAGCGCTTCACCATGGGCTTCTGGCACCTGGAACCGATCGTGCTGGGGGTCAGCGGCACGCTGATGATCGGTGCGGCACTGTATGCCCTGGTCAATGCGGTGGATGCACTGATGTCCGGGGGCCGCCACATTGCGCTGGGCCCGGCCATCGCCTTTGCCGGGCTGTCGATCGTGGGCGAAGGCGCACTGGCGTGGTTCATCCTGCGCGCCAACCGCCGCATCGGCTCGGAGTTCATCGCGCTGGATGCAAAGAACTGGGTGATCGCGGCCAGCATGTCGGCCTGCTACCTGCTGGCCTTCCTCGGCGGCGTGCTGGTGCAGGGCACCTCGTGGGCCTGGGTCGGGCCGTACATCGACCCGGCCATCCTCGCCTTCGTCTGCGTGCTGGTGATGATCGCCCCGCTCGGCACCGTACGCCGGGCGCTGGCCGGCATCCTGCTGGTGACGCCGCCGGAACTGCAGGCCCACGTGGATGCGGTGGCGCGCGGCATCGTCGCCAGGCATGGCTTCGTCGAGCACCGCAGCTACGTGGCGCAGGTGGGGCGTGGCGAGCAGATCGAGTTGTTCTTCGTGGTGCGCGAGGACGACCCGCCGCGGCCGCTGGTGGAATGGGACCAGCTGCGTGATGAGATCGGCGATGCACTGGGCGAGGCTTCGCCGGACCGCTGGCTGACCATCATGTTCACCACCGACCGCGAATGGACGATCTAGGCCCGCAGGACGATCAATCAAGTTTTTCGTACGCATTGCAACCCAACGTACGCGGAAACCGGGCAAAGTAGGCTCCAACGCAACACCCACCCACCGACCAGGAGCATCCCGATGTCCATCGAAAAGGTTCTGTACACCGCCCAGGCCACCTCCACCGGCGGCCGTGAAGGCCGTTCCGTGTCCTCCGACAACGTGCTGGACATCCAGCTGTCGACCCCGCGCGAGCTGGGCGGCGCCGGCGGCCCGGGCACCAACCCGGAGCAGCTGTTCGCCGCGGGCTACTCGGCCTGCTTCCTGGGCGCGCTGAAGTTCGTGGCCGGCCAGGCCAAGGTCGCGCTGCCGGCCGACACCACCGTCACCGGCAAGGTCGGCATCGGCCAGATCCCGACCGGCTTCGGCATCGAAGCCGAGCTGACCATCAACGTGCCGGGCGTGCCGCGCGAGCAGGTGGAAGAACTGGTGCAGAAGGCGCACATCGTCTGCCCGTACTCCAATGCCACCCGCGGCAACATCGACGTGACGTTGATCGTTGCCTGATGCAACGCGGGGTCGGCCGGGGTCGGATCCCTTTGCCAACGGCAAAGGGCTCTGACCCCAGCACAGGATCTCAGGGGTCAGAGCCTTTTCGCGTTGCGAAAGGGATCCGACCCAAAAAAAAAATGGGCGGATGCCGGTCGAAACCGGGCGTCCGCCCATCCCACCTCGGATGGGCCCCGGCACGCGACCGGGGACGCATTCGCTTGCGTAGCGCCGAGCCCATGCTCTGCTGATCCGTCCGACGCTGAGACATCCGGCGGAAAAGCAGCCGAGCATGGGCTCGGCTCTACAGAATCCGGGGGGCGCCATCCATACGGAGGAAAGGCGCGCCGCAGACCGGTTACTTCTCGCTCGTGATGAGCTGCACGACGCTGGAGAAATCCAGCTTGCCGCGGCCGGCCTGGTGGTTCATCGAGTACAGGTTGCGGGCCACTTCGCCCAGCGGAATCGAGGCGCCGACACTCATCGCCGCTTCCACCGCCAGACCCATGTCCTTCAGCATCAGGTCACTGCCGAAACCGCCGCTGTAGCCGCGCGAGGCCGGCGCATTCTCCAGCACGCCCGGCCACGGGTTGCACACTTCGGTGGCCCAGCTGCGGCCCGTGCTGACCGCCATCATCTGCGACAGCACCTTCGGGTCCAGCCCGTGCGCCACGCCGAGCGCAATGGCTTCACCGGTCACCGCCATGATCACGCCCAGTGCCATGTTGTTGCACAGCTTGGCGACCTGACCGGCGCCGCTGGCGCCCACGTGGAAGATGTTCTTGCCCATCGCCTGCAGCACCGGGCGCGCGCGTTCCAGCGCGTCCTCTTCACCACCGACGATGAAGGTCAATGTGCCGGCCTGGGCACCGGCGGTACCGCCGGACACCGGCGCGTCGATCATCTGCAGGCCGCGCGCGGCGGCGGCTTCAGAAACCTTGCGTGCGCTGGCCGGGGCGATGGTGCTGCAGTCGATGACCAGTGCACCGGCGGGAATCGCGGCGAGAATGCCGTCGTCGCCCAGGTACACGCCTTCGACGTGGCGGCTGGCCGGCAGCATCGAGATCACCACTTCGGCATCGGCCAGGGTTTCGCGTGCCGACGCGGCCGCGCTGGCACCGGCGTCGACGGCGGCCTGCACTGCGGCCGGGACCAGATCGAACACGCGCACGGTGTGGCCGTTCTTGACCAGATTGGCGGCCATCGGGCCACCCATGTTGCCCAACCCAATGAATGCAATGCGGCTCATGCCAGGCTCCTTTCAGCGACGGGGGTGCCCAGGTCGGCCAGCGGATGCGCGGCATCGGCCCAGGGCGAAGCGAAGAACGTATCGGCCCACGCGGTGTCGGCCTCGGCCAGGCTGGCCGGGTTCCACTGCGGGTTGCGGTCCTTGTCGATCAGCAGCGCGCGGATGCCTTCGGCGAAATCGCCGTGGGCGGCGCAATGCAGCGCGGTGATGTACTCCAGACGATAGACACTGGCCAGATCCTGGCCGGCGCTGCGGCGCTGCAGTTCAAAGGCCAGCCGCGCCGAGCCCGGCGCACCAGCAGCGAGGGTCTTCTGTGCCGCCTGCAGCCAGGCATCGTCGGTCTGCAGGCCACTGATGCGATCGATGATGGCGGCAAGGTCATCGCCCTCGCACAGCCCGTCGACCTGCGCGGCATTGGCCAGCAGCGGACCGGTGGCGGCATCGCTGGCGTGGGACTGCAGCAGATGGCTGAGGCGTTCGTGGTTGTGTGCGGCATCGCCCGACCAGGCCACCTGCAGCAGCGCATCGAACACCGCGCTGCGGCGTTCTTCAGCCACGTGCACATCGGCCAGACCGGCATAGATGGCATCACCCGGGTTGAGCAGGGCGCCGGTCAGGGCCAGGAACAGGCCGCCCTTGCCGGGCACGCGCGGCAGCAGCCAGCTGCCACCGACATCGGGGAACAGGCCGACGGTGATTTCCGGGAAGGCCAGCTTGGAGCGCTCGCTGACCACGCGATGGCTGGCGCCGGACATCAGGCCGATGCCGCCGCCCATCACGATGCCGTGGCCCCAGCACAGGATCGGCTTGGCGTAGGTGTGGATGAGGTAATCGACGCGGTATTCGACGTCGAAGAACTCGGCCGCGTAGTCGTTCTCGCGGATGTCGCTGCGGCCGGCCTCGCGGAAGGCGACCATGCTCTGGTACAGGCTGTGCAGGTCGCCGCCGGCGCAGAACGCCTTTTCGCCAGCACCCTGCAGCACCACCATGGCGATGCCGCCGTCGTCGGCCCAGGCGTTCAACTGCTTCAGCAGCAGGTGCGCCATCGGCAGCGAGAAACCATTGAGCGTACGCGGCGCGTTGAGCGTGGCGATGCCGATGCGGGTGCCGTTGCCGGCCACGCGCTCTTCGAACAGCACCGGAGCGTCGTCGGCAGCGGTGTCGGTGCTCATGCGTTCTTCCACTGCGCGGTGCGCTTTTCCAGGAAGGCAGTCACGCCCTCGACCTGGTCGGCGGTGTCGAACAGGTCGACGAAGGCTTCGCGCTCGGCCACCAGCGCCGAGGCGTGGGTGCCGGTGCGGGTGGACTGCACCAGGGTCTTGCAGGCGGCGATGCTGGTCGGGCTCTGCTTGCCGGCCTTCTTCGCCCATTCCAGCGCCAGTGCCTTGGATTCGCCCTTGCCAACCTTTTCTTCGGCCAAGCCAATGCGCAGTGCGGTCTCGGCGTTGATGCGCTCGCCCAGCAGGATCATGCGCTTGGCCCATCCCTCGCCCACCAGGCGCGGCAGGTTCTGGGTGCCACCGGCGCACGGCAACAGGCCGACGGTGGCCTCCGGCAGCGCGACTTGGGCGTGGTCTTCGATGATGCGCAGGTCGCAGGCCAGCGCGCATTCCAGGCCACCGCCCATGGCGTAGCCGTTGATCGCGGCGATCGACACACCACGGAAACCGGACAGCGCTTCGAAGGCTTCACCGAAACGGCGCGCGGCTTCACGTGCAGCGGCCTTGTCGCCGGAGGCGAACTGGTTGAGGTCGGCGCCGGCAGAGAAGAACTTCTCGCCGTCACCGGTGATCACCAGCGCGTAGATCCCGCGGTCTGCGTTGAGCGCGCCCACCAGGTCGCGCAGCGCCGACAGGCTGTGCACGGTCCAGGTATGTGCCGGCGGGTTGTTCAGGGTGACCACGGCGGTGTGGCCGTCGGCCTCGACCTTCAGGCCCACGTGCTCCTGGGTACGCCAATCCTTCATCGCAGTTCCTCTTCGGTGTTGAGCAGGTGACGGGCAACGATCACCCGCATGATCTCGTTGGTGCCTTCCAGGATCTGGTGCACGCGACAGTCACGCAGCAGGCGCTCGATCGGGTATTCGCGGATGTAGCCGTAGCCACCATGGATCTGCAGCGCTTCGTTGCAGACGTTGAAACCGGCATCGGTGGCGAAGCGCTTGGCCATCGCGCACCAGACATTGGCATCGCTGGCACCGGCATCGAGCTTGCGCGCGGCGGTGTGCACCATCTGCCGGGCGGCCACCAGCTGGGTGACCATGTCGGCCAGCTTGAACTGCAGCGCCTGGAACTCGGCCAGCGCCTTGCCGAACTGGCGGCGCTCGCCCATATAGCGGCGTGCGGCATCCAGCGCGCCCTGCGCGGCACCCAGCGAGCAGGCGGCGATGTTGATGCGGCCGCCGTCCAGCCCCTTCATCGCCAGCTTGAAGCCGCCACCTTCCTCTCCCAGAAGGTGGCTGACCGGCACGCGGACGTTTTCGAAGGTGATGCCACGGGTGGGCTGGCTGTTCCAGCCCATCTTCTCTTCCTTGCGGCCGAAGCTGATGCCCGGCAGGTCCGACGGCACTGCAATGGCGCTGACGCCACCTGCACCGACACCGCCGGTACGCGCCATCACCACCAGCAGCTCGGTGGCACCAGCGCCGGAAATGAAGGCCTTGGAGCCGTTCAGCACGAAGTGATCACCATCGCGCACCGCCGTGGTCTTCAGCGAGGCCGCATCGGAACCGGCACCCGGCTCGGTCAGGCAGTACGAGGCCAGCTTGATGCCCGAGGACAGGTCGGTGCCCCACGCATCGCGCAGTGCCGGCTGGCCCCACTTGGACACCATCCACGAGGCCATGTTGTGGATGCTGATGTAGGCCGCGGTCGACGGATCGACGTTGGCGAGCTCCTCGATGACGACGGCGGCGTCCAGTCGGCTCAGGCCGCTGCCGCCCACTTCCGGGTCCATGTACAGACCGCAGAAGCCCAGTTCACCGGCCTTGGCGATCGCCTCGCGCGGAAAGATGCCCTCCGCATCCCATCGCGCGGCGTGCGGTGCCAGTTCGGCCTGTGCGAAGTCGCGCGCGGCCTCGCGGTACGCCTGCTGCGCTTCTTCCAGTTCCGTCGTCATCGAGTGGCTCATGGCTGCTCCTGCCGTTACTTCAGGCTGATCGTGGTGTTGACGCCGTGGCTGAGCGTCTCGTCATCGAACCAGCGCGCGGTGACCGTCTTGGTCTGGGTGTAGAACAGCACCACCTGCTTGCCGTACGGGCCCAGGTCGCCCAGCTTGGAGGCGCGCGAACCGGTGAACGAGAACAGCGGCACCGGCACCGGGATGGGCACGTTGATGCCGACCTGGCCGACGTCGATGTCTTCCTGGAACTTGCGGGCGGCCGCGCCGGACTGGGTGAACAGCGCGGTGCCGTTGCCGTTCGGGTTGCTGTTGACCATCGCGATGGCGTCTTCCAGCGTCTCTGCTTCGAGGATGACCAGCACCGGCCCGAAGATTTCTTCCTGGTAGATGCGCATGTCGGTGGTGACACCGGCAAAGATGGTCGGGCCGACGAAGTTACCCTTCTCGAAGCCATCGACCTGCGGCTTGCGGCCGTCGAGCACCAGCTGGGCGCCCTGCTCCACGCCCGAGGCGATCAGGCCTTCCACGCGCTCGCGGGCGCTGCAGGAAATGACCGGGCCGACATCGGTACCGGCGACGGTGCCGCCGCTGACCTTCAGGGTCTTGGCCTTGGCCACCAGGTCCTGCACCCAGTTGCGTGCTTCACCGACCAGCACCAGGGTGGAGGCGGCCATGCAACGCTGGCCAGCGGCACCGAACGCAGCACCGACCATCGCGTTGAGGGTCTGTTCCTTGTTGGCGTCCGGCAGCACCACGGCGTGGTTCTTGGCGCCCATCATGCACTGCACGCGCTTGCCGGCCAGCGAGGCGCGGTTGTAGACATGGGTGCCGACGCGGGTGGAACCGACGAACGACACGGCCTTGATGTCCGGATGGTCGCAGATCGCGTTGACCACTTCTTCGCCGCCATGCACCACGTTCAGCACGCCCTTCGGAATGCCGGCTTCCAGCGCCAGTTCAACCAGGCGCATGGTGACCATCGGGTCCTGCTCGGACGGCTTGAGGATGAAGGTGTTGCCGGTGGCGATCGCCATCGGGAACATCCACAGCGGGATCATCGCCGGGAAGTTGAACGGGGTGATGCCGGCGCACACGCCCAGCGGCTGCATGATCGTGTAGGTATCCACGCCATTGGCCACGTTGTTGGCCAGCTCGCCCAACTGCAGGTTGCCGATGGCAGCGGCATGCTCGACCACTTCCAGGCCGCGGAACACATCGCCTTCGGCGTCCGGCAGGGTCTTGCCCTGCTCGGCGGTGAGGATGTGGGCCAGCTCGCTCATGTTCTCGCGGATCAGCTGCTGGTACTTCAGGAAGATGCGCGCGCGGGTGCCGATCGGGGTCTTGCGCCAGGTCTTGAAGGCTTCCTTGGCGGCGGCGACGGCGGCGTCCACTTCGCCGGTGGTGGCGAACGGCACCTTGGCCAGCACGTCCTGGGTGGCCGGATTGATCACGTCCTGCCAGTGGGAGGTGGCCGATTCGATGAACTGGCCATCGATCAGCATGCGGATACGGGGCGCTGCAACAGTCATGACGACAATCCCACGGGCTCGAAAGATGCTTGGCATTATTCACAGCACCCACCTCGATTTCCGGGCTGAATCCGCTTAATCTGGCCAACACGCCAGACGATTCATGTTAATTCTGTGAATTATTCAGCCACCCAGCGACAACTTGGCCTGCGCCTGCTGCGGCTGCGCGAGCAGCGCGGCTACAGCCAGGCCGACCTGGCACGAGCGCTGGGGTTGTCGGCCAGCTACCTGAACCAGATCGAGCGCAACAAGCGCCCGCTGACGCCGGCGGTGCAGAAGAAGCTGGGTGAGGTGTTGGGCGACGTTTCGTCACTGTTCGACGAGGATGAACCCGCTGCCCTGCAGGAGGCGCTGGGCGAGACCTTGCGCGACCTGGGCCTGGCGGAGGTGAGCGCGACCGAACTGCGCGCACTGGCCGGCAACCTGCCGCAGGTCAGCCGCGCCCTGCTGGACCTGCACCGCCGCCACCTGGCTCTGCGCGAACATGCCGCTGCCCTGGAATTCCAGCTGGGCGAGCCGGGTGCCGGCAGCACCCTGCCCGCCGGTGACCAGGTGCGCGAGTTCTTCAACCGCATGCACAACCACATCCCCGAGCTGGACGAACTGGCCGAGCGCCTGTTCGCCGAGTGGGGGTTGTCGCCCGGGCACGTGGCGCCGCGCCTGCGCCAGCTGCTGGCCGATCGCCACGGGGTGCTGGTGGAAGTGGCCGCGCTGCAGGCCGGGCGCGAGAAGCGCCAGTACGACGCCGGTACCCGCCGGCTGTGGCTGCCGGACTACCTGGAGCCGGGCCAGCAGGCGTTCCAGATGGCCGCCGAACTGGCCCTGCACGGCTACCTGCCACAGATCGATGCGGTGGTGGCGCGTGCCGGTTTCAGCGATGACGCGCGCATCGCGCAGGCGCGTATCGGTCTTTCAAACTACTTCGCCGGTGCGCTGGTGATGCCGTACCTGCGCTTCCTGCGCGCCGCCGAGGCCAGCAGCTACGACATCGAACTGCTGGCGCACCAGTTCGGCGTCGGCTTCGAAGCGGTCTGCCACCGGCTGAGCACGCTGGCGCGGCGCAGCGCGCCTGGCCTGCCGTTCTTCTTCATCCGCGTGGACCGCGCCGGCAATGTGTCCAAGCGCCACTCGGCCACCGACTTCCACTTCTCGCAGGTGGGCGGCTCGTGCCCGCTGTGGATCGTCTACGAGGCGTTCAACCAGCCCGGGCGCATCCTCACCCAGACTGCGCGCATGCCCGATGGCCGCCGACATTTCTGGCTGGCACGGCAGGTCAGCAGCGGGCCGGTCGGGCATGGGCAGCCACGCAAGACGTTTGCGGTGGCACTGGGCTGCGATCTTCAGCATGCCGAACGGCTGGTGTACTCGCTGGGGCTGGACGTGCAGAGCCCGGGCAATTCGGTGTCGATCGGGCCGGGCTGCCGGGTGTGCCCGCGCGAGGACTGCATGCAGCGTGCGTTCGCGCAGTTGCCGGGGCGGTAGGGTTGGTTCGGCAGGGCTGCGCCCTGCACCTGCTTCAATCCAAGGCAACAGCAAAAGCAACAGCGGGCTTTCCGTGGGATGGCGGGGTGGGGGGGGGGGGGGGGGGGGGGGGGGGCGGCCCCCCCGCGGGGGGGGGGGGGGGGGGGGGCGCCCGGCCCCCCCCCCCCCCCCCCCCCCCCCCCCCCCCCCCCCCCCCACCCCCCCCCGCACCCAAAACAACAAAAAGAGTGCGCTTGATGGGTTGTTTCTTAAATAAATAAAAACCCACACCAAAAATAACATATTTTAATTTTTTTTTTCGCTCCATATATAAAAAACACTA
>NZ_JASJSI010000199.1:0-2757 GCF_030237085.1 Stenotrophomonas maltophilia group sp. Smal32 | reverse complement strand
GCGGCCCCCGGGGCGCCTCCCGCCCCCCCCCCACGCGCGGGTGATGGAGGCCCCCGGGGAGAGGCGCGCGGGGGCGCAGACAGGCCCCGCCGGCGGGGGGGGGGGGGCGGGGGCGCCCCCGGGCCGTGGGGCCCCCCCGGCCCCCCCCCGGGGGGGGGGCGGGCGCCCCCCGCCGCCGCGGCCGCTGGCCCGCCGCTACCGGAAATGGAAAAGGGCGCCCAAGGCGCCCTTTTTCGTTGCTGCTGCTTGCGCCTCAGCGCTCCAGCAGCTTCAGCTTGTCCGGCTTGCCATCCCATTCGCCGGCGTCGGCCGGCGGGTCCTTGCGCACGGTCAGCACCGGCCATTCTTTCGCCAGTTCGGCGTTGAGGGCGACGAAGCCTTCCTGGCCGGCGGGGACATCGTCCTCCGGGAAGATCGCATTGACCGGGCACTCCGGCTCGCAGAGGGTGCAGTCGATGCACTCATCCGGGTCGATCACCAGGAAGTTCGGGCCTTCGTGGAAGCAATCCACGGGGCACACTTCCACGCAATCGGTGTGTTTGCACTTGATGCAGTTTTCGGTGACGACAAAGGGCATGGGCTGGAGGTGGATCGATTCCTGAACCCGCCAATTCTAGAACAGGTTGGCCCCCGGTGTCGGCGCAGGGCGGAAATCGGGCGTCTGGCAGGCGCGGCCGTGGTGGTCATTGGCGGCAGGGCAGGGCCTGTGCGACGCTGCGGGGCGATCGGTCACCCATCGTGGCCGGATTCTCTTCCCAGCAGGATCGTCCATGTCCCAAGCCCAGCCCGGCACCGCGCCCCACGGCGGTGAGAACACTGCATTCATCGTCCTGATCAGCTGCGTGGCCACCCTTGGTGGATTCCTGTTCGGCTTCGACAGTGGTGTCATCAATGGCACGGTCGACGGCCTTCGCCAGGCCTTCAACTCCAGCGAGGCGGCGCTCGGTTTTGAAGTCGCTTCGATGCTGCTGGGGTGCGCGATCGGTGCCTTCCTGGCCGGCTGGCTGGGGGATCGCCTGGGCCGTCGTGGCGTGCTGATCGTGTCGGCACTGATGTTCCTGGTGTCGGCGCTGGGCGCCGGTGCTGCCCACGCCTCCTGGCTGTTCATTGCTGCACGCGTGCTGGGCGGCTTCGCGGTGGGGGCGGCCAGCGTGATGTCGCCGGCCTACATCGCGGAGGTGGCCTCGGCGCGCTATCGCGGGCGTCTGGCCACTGTGCAGCAGATGGCGATCATCTGCGGCCTGTTCGCGGCGTTCCTCAGCAACTACCTGCTGGCCCGTGCCGCCGGGGCCTCGACCGAGCCGTTGTGGCTGGGCCAGGAGGCCTGGCGCTGGATGTTCTGGATGCAGGCGCTGCCCTCGGGGCTGTTCCTGCTGCTGTTGCTGGTGATTCCCGAAAGTCCGCGCTTCCTGGTCGTGAAGGGGCGCCCGGAGCAGGCGAGGGCGGTGCTGTCGCGCCTGTATGGTGAGGGCACGGCCGCGACCAAGCTGGCCGAGATCGAGGCCAGCCTGGCCCAGGACCAGCACAAGCCGCGCTTCGCCGACCTGCACGACAAGGTCACCGGCAAGCTGCGCCCGATCCTCTGGGTCGGCATCGGCCTGGCGATGTTCCAGCAGCTGGTCGGCATCAACGTGGTGTTCTACTACGGCGCAGTGCTGTGGCAGGCGGTCGGCTTCTCGGAAAGCGACGCGCTGTTGATCAACGTGCTGTCCGGTGCGCTGAGCATCGGCGCCTGCCTGCTGACGGTGCTGTTGATCGACCGCATCGGGCGCAAGCCGCTGCTGTGGATCGGCTCGGTCGGCATGTCGGTGGCGCTGGTGCTGATGGTGGTGGCCTTCGCCAGCGGCAGCCTGGCCTACGGTCGCCTGCAGCTGTCCGACGGCATGGGCCGGCTGGCGCTGGTCGCGGCCAATGTCTACGTGGTGTTCTTCAACATGTCCTGGGGCCCGGTGATGTGGGTGATGCTGGGCGAGATGTTCCCGAACCAGATCCGCGGCCCGGCGTTGGCCGTTGCCGGTGCGGCGCAGTGGACCTCGAATTTCGCGATCACCGTGACCTTCCCGATGCTGCTGGCCGGCATCGGGCTGGCCGGCGCCTATGGCATCTATACGGTGGCGGCCATCCTCTCGATCGTCTTCGTGGTCCGCTACGTGCGCGAGACCAAGGGCAAGGAGCTGGAGCAGATGGAAGGCTGACGGCGACTGGCTTCGGTTGCATTCCGTTGGCGCCTGCCTGTCCAGAGTGTGAGGGGGCAGGCCGCCCTCTCCAGGACACGCAAAAGCCCATCCATGGTGCTCGATGGCACCTTGCTCGCGTGCGCAGGACAGCGCACGCGGCAAGACCAGGGTTGGGCTCCTGCCCAACCCGTCGGGCGCATGCGCCCAACCCATGGCGCCAACGGTCCCGGCTTGAGCTGCCCCGCCTTCGCGTCAGGCATTGCGGTTCTGGCGGACGCAGGTCTGCGCGTCGGGATTGAATTGGCTGCGGAGGGGCGAAGCTGTTCGTGCCGCCTTCGCGGGAAACTGTCAGGAGGGGGGGGGGGGGCCCCCCCCCCCCCCCCCCCCCCGCCCCCCCCCCCCCCCCCCCCCCCCCACCCCCCCACACTTTTAGACCCCGCCCCCGCGCCCCCCCCCCCCACCACCAACACACACTCCCCCCACACCAAAAAAAAATATATTATTAAAAAAAAAAAAAAAAAAAAAAAAAAACCCCGCGGGGGGCGTTGTTTTTTGTAGTCTCTCCTGCCCCGACTGCACT
>NZ_JASJSI010000198.1:0-2849 GCF_030237085.1 Stenotrophomonas maltophilia group sp. Smal32 | reverse complement strand
CTACCGCCCCCCCGACGCCCCCCCCGCAGGGCCCAACCCCCCCCCCCCCCACCGGCCGCGCGCCCAGCAAAACGCGGCCCCCCCCCCCCAACCCCCCCCCGCGCTGGGCGTCGACCCCGCCCCCCCCGGCGCCCGCCGCACCACCCCCGCCGCCGGGCCCGCCCCTCTACAGGTGGGAAGCCGGGAATGCGTGTCGCATCCCCGGCTTTTCTGCTTACTTCAGGCCATCACTGACCGCCTTGGTCAGCGTGCCCTGCGCATCGTCACCACTGAACTCCCAGACGAACGCACCGCCCAGGCCCTGGGTCTTCACGTAACCCATCTTGCGGGTGATGTTGGCCGGGGTGTCGAAGCTCCACAGCGTGCTGCCGTTGTAGATCCAGGTGGCACCGGCGGTGTTGTCGGTGTAGCCCGGCCACGCCAGGTTCTTCAGCACCTTCCAGTCCTCGATGCCGGCCTCGTAGGTACCCGGGGCGGCGCCGGTCGCGGTCTGGTACAGGCCGTTGTTGGCGTTGGCCACGCCGGTCCAGCCACGCCCGTAGTAGCCGATGCCCAGGTTGAGCTTGGCGGCGGGAACGCCTCGGCTGATGAAGGCCTCGATGGCGTCGTTGCTGTTGTACAGCTTCTGGTCGCCGGTGGACGGATCATTCGGCGAATCGAACAGTGCGGACTGGTGATTGGTCTTCGCGTCCCACGCGCCGTGGAAGTCGTAGGTCATCACGTTGATGTAGTCCAGGTACGGGTGGTACGCGGCCGGATCGGTGACGCGGATCTTGTCGATGCCCGCACCCACCGCCACCGTCAGCAACAGGCCCGGACGCACTGCATCGAGCTGGCGGCGGAACTCGGCCATCAGCGCGGTGAAGTTGGCGTTGTCTTCCGGCTTGCCGCACTCGATGCCGCACGCCACCGGGTATTCCCAGTCGATGTCGATGCCGTCGAACACGCCCAGCGCGGCACCGGCGCCACCGGCACCGTCGGTCACCGGCAGGTTGCCCTTGATGTAGGCATCGATGCACGAGGCGACGAAGGCCTGGCGGTTTTCCGGGCGTGCCGCGCTGGAGAAGCCGCGCGACCAGGTCCAGCCACCCAGCGAGATCAGCACCTTCATGCCCGGGTACTTGGCCTTGAGCTGCTTGAGCTGGTTCCAGTTGCCGCGCAGCGGCTGGTCCCAGGTATCAGCGCTGCCGCTGACGCTCTCGGCGGCGCTGAAGGCCTTGGTGTAGTCGGCGAAGGCATCGCCACCGGCACCACTGTTCGGATCCGACGGCTGGGTGATGCCCACTTCGCAGCGGTTGTTGCGCACGTTGCCGAAGGCGTAGTTGATGTGGGTCAGGCGTGCGGCCGAACCGCTGCTGTCGATGTTCTTGACCCGGTAGTTGCGGCCGTAGATGCCCCACTGGGTGAAGTAGCCGATGACCCGCTTGCCGGTGGTGCCGCCGTCGCCGGCCAGCGTGGTGGCGCTGATCTCGGTGCCTTGGGCGGACGCGTTGCCGGCGTTGTCGCGGGCACGCACGCGGTAGCGATAGGTGGTGGATGCGGTCAGGCCACCATCGACATAGCTGGCGCTGGACGGCGAACCGACCAGGCTGCCATTGCGGTACACGTCATAGCCGGCCACGCCGCTGCCACCGGTGTTGTCGGTGGACGGGCTCCAGCTGAGCGCGATGCTGTTGGCGGTACGCGTGCCCACCGTCAGCCCACCGGGCACGCTCGGCGCGGTGGTATCCCCACCGGCGGCGTTGACGGTGATGGTGATGGTCGACGTGCTGCTGGTGGCGTTGTTGTTGTCGGTGGCCACCGCGCGCAGGGTGTGGCTGCCGGCGCTGGCATTGGCCCAGCTGGCCGCATACGGCGCACTGGTGGCGATGCCCAGCGAGGCGCCGTCGCGGAAGAACTCGACCTTCGCGACGCTGCCGTCCGGGTCGCTGGCGTTGGCGGTCACGTTGACCGTGCTGCCGGCGCTGAAGGTGGCGCCGTTGGCCGGCGAGGTCAGGCTGACCACTGGCGGCTGGTTGGTTCCGCTGCCATCGCAGGCACCGAGGTTGGTGTAGTAGGGCGCGCCGGCCGGATGGTCCGGCGGCGCGTTCCAGATGTCCTGGTTCGCCCGATAGAGGACGCCTCCTTTCTGGAGGGTATCGCCGGCCCGGTAGATCTTGGCCTGGTCCCACTGGGCCACGCCGGCACAGCTGGCGGCCTGCGCCAGGCCGGGCAGGGCGGCGGTACCGGCGGCCAGGGCAAGCAGCCAGGCCAGGCGGCGGGGACGACAGCTTCGGGTCGCACGTTCGGCACTGCGCACAATCGGGTCGTACATGGGTAAGTCTCCGATCAAAGGGCGCGCGGGCCCCGATGGCGCCGCGCGTGACGCAGGTCCGGGCGTCGCCCGGGAAGGCGACGGAGGGGGCGGACGGGGTACCTGGGAGGCCGGGGAGAGAGTCCGGCGCCAGGTAGGGACAACGTTGTCATCAATTGTGTGGTCAATCCGTGAGCAAGCGCATGGTTCCGGGATTCAGGCGGAGAGCGCGCTGCGCGCGGTCGGCGGCCATCGGCGGAGCCCCTCGTGGCTGGGGCTTTCCGCGAACAGGGGATTTCTGGAGGTTGGCCGGGTGGGTGGGGTGGGGGGGGGCCGCCGTGAATATGTCCCTTTATGGTGGGGCGCGCCAAACAATGCGCTTAAGCCCCATCGCACCCCACCCCCCCCGCCAACCAAAAGTTACTGGCTGTATATTATAAAAAAAAACCACCCCACCACAACGACACCAATTTGGGTTTTGGTATTTTTGGTTTAATAATCTGGGGGGGGGGGGGGGGGGGGGGGGGGGGGGGGGGGGGGGGGGGGGGGGGGGGGG
>NZ_JASJSI010000197.1:0-2851 GCF_030237085.1 Stenotrophomonas maltophilia group sp. Smal32 | reverse complement strand
GATGCTCGGCTGCTGTTCGCCGCGTCGCGGCGTCGCCCGGGCATGGGCTCGGGCGCTACAGATTCTGTGGCCGGTTGAGGCCTACCCCGCGACCTTGCCCCATACCTTGAACGTGGTGAGCCACAGACCGAGCATGCTGCCGATGTTGGTCAGCATGAAAGTCAGCACCACGCGGGTGACGCGGTTGCGGTACCAGCCCTTCAGGCTCTGCGCATCGTCGCGCAGCTTGAGGAAGTCCTCGTACGCCGGCTTGCGCAGTCGCGCTTCCACCAGCGCCGAGAACGCGCCGGTGGGAATGCTCAGGCGGAACGGCTTGAACGGGGCCACCGCGATCGCGGTGAGGATGCTCAGCGGATGGCCGCCGGCCAGCAGGCAGCCCAGGCCCGCCAGACCGCCGGTATACATCGCCCAGGTCGCCAGCAGTTCGGTACCCACGCCGAGGCCGCCGCGGTAGAAGCCAACGCCGATGCCGGTCGCCACGATCGCCAGGATGCCCAGCGTGAACCACGGGATGTTGCGCTTCTTCGGTACTGCTTCCAGCTCGGCACGCAGCGGTGCCGGTGCTTCGGTGTCGGTTTCCAGGTAGCGCGCCAGGCCTGCAAGATGGCCCGCACCGACAACCGCCAGTACTTCACGCTGTTGCGGGTTGTGTTCCTCGCGCAGGCGCGTGGCCATGTAGCGGTCGCGTTCGCCGATGATGGTCTCGTACAGCGCCGGGCTCTCGCTGGCGAACTCGCCGAAGCTCGATTCCAGCATGTCGCCCTGCTTGAGCTTCTCGATCTCGTTCTCGCCCACTTCCTCGGACGAGAACAGGCCGGCGCCGAGGCCGGCGACCAGCTTCAGCTTGCCGAAGAAGCCCAGCCGCTGCGAGGCGCGGCGGAAGGTCAGGCCGACCTCGCGGTCGATCAGGTGCACCGGCAGGTCGCGTTCGCGGGCCAGTTCCACTGCGCGCTTCAGTTCGGCGCCCGGTTCGATGTCGAGCTGTTCGGCCAGGCGGCGCTGGTAGGCGGACAGGGCCAGGTTGGCGGCGAACAGGGCGACGCGACCCTTGCGGATTACCTCGACCAGGTCGAGCTTGGCCAGCGTGTCCGGGTCGCTCAGCGCCTGCAGGCGCTGCGGGTCCAGCTCGACCGCCACCGCATCGAAGCGGCCACTGTCGATGGCTTTCTCCACGGCTTCAACGCTGGCGCGCGAAACGTGGGCAGTGCCCAGCAGGGTGTAGCGCACGCCGTCGCGTTCGACGACGCGCACCGGCTGGCCGGCGAACAGATCGTCGCCGGTCTCGGGAAGGGTTTCGGTCATGGGTTCATTCATTGGAAGGTGCGGTGTCGGCGCCATCGCCCAGCGCGCGCTGCATCTGCACGGTATCCAGCCAGCGGCCGTGCTTGCGGCCGAGGCCACGGAACACGCCCACCAGTTCGAAGCCGAAGCGTTCGTGCAGCTTGATGGAAGCGGTATTGGTCGGTTCGCCGATCACCGCCACCATCTGCCGGTAGCCACGCGCCACGCAGGCGTCGATCAGGGCCTGCAGCAGGCCGGTGCCGACGCCCTTGCCCTGGAAGCGGGCATCGACGTAGACCGAGTTTTCCACGGTCCACTGGTAGGCGACGCGGGTGCGGTAGGTGTTGGCGTAGGCATAGCCGGCCACCTGGCCGTCGATCTCGGCGACCAGGTAGGGGAAACCACGATCGATGATGTCGCACATGCGGCGCAGCATCTCGGTCGCGTCCGGGATGTCGTACTCGTAGGTGTTGACGAAGTCGGTCACTTCCACCGCATAGATCGCGGTGATCGCGTCGATGTCGGCCGGGCCGGCATCACGGATGAGGACGGCCATGCGCGGCTCCGGCTCAGTCGATGTAGCGCTTGAGCAGGTCACCGTACGCGTCGATGCGACGGTCGCGCAGGAACGGCCAGATGCGGCGCACGTGCTCGCTGCGCTGCAGGTCGACATCGCACAGCAGAACCGTGGCATCGGTGCCGGCTTCGGCCAGGAACTCGCCCTGCGGGCCGAGCACGTGGCTGTTGCCCCAGAACTGGATGCCCGACGCGCCCAGCGGCGACGCCTCGTGGCCGACGCGGTTGCAGCTCAGCACCGGCAGGCCGTTGGCCACGGCGTGGCCACGGTGGCTCAGCACCCAGGCGTCGCGCTGGCGGGTTTTCTCGTCCTGCACATCGTCCGGGTCCCAGCCGATCGCGGTCGGGTACAGCAGAAGTTCGGCGCCGGCCAGCGCCATCAGGCGCGCCGCTTCCGGGTACCACTGGTCCCAGCACACCAGCACGCCAAGGCGGCCCACCGAGGTATCGATCGGCTTGAAGCCGATGTCGCCCGGGGTGAAGTAGAACTTCTCGTAGAAGCCCGGATCATCCGGGATATGCATCTTGCGGTACTTGCCGAGCAGGGTACCGTCCTTCTCGAACACCACGGCGGTGTTGTGGTACAGGCCGGCAGCGCGGCGCTCGAACAGCGAGCCGACCAGCACCACGCCATGCTTCTTCGCCAGTGCGCCCAGGCGCTCGGTGCTCGGGCCCGGAATCGGCTCGGCCAGGTCGAATTCGTCCACCGATTCGTGCTGGCAGAAATACGGGCCGTTGTGCAGTTCCTGCAGCAGCACCAGCTTGGCACCCTGCGCAGCCGCCTCGGCCACGCGTGCTTCGATCACCGCCAGGTTGGCGGCGGCATCACCGTGGTTGCGCTCCTGGATCAGGGCGACGGTAAGGGGGCTGCGCGAGTTCATGCGGGGCGTTCCTGCGGGGGAAAACCTGCATGTTAGCGCGGATGGGCGGCGACGGCGTGTCGCGCGCTGAATGGGCCGGTGTTGTAGAGCCGAGCCCTTGCTCGGCTCTACAA
>NZ_JASJSI010000196.1:0-3161 GCF_030237085.1 Stenotrophomonas maltophilia group sp. Smal32 | reverse complement strand
ACGGCGTCCCCCGCGAACCCACCCCGCCCGGCCAAGCGCGGCTTTTGCTTCACGCGGCCAAACAGCCAGCCACGAGGGGCTGCGCCGTTGGCAGGAAACCTAGTACCGCTTGATCCCAGGCACAGTGCAGCCTTCCAGCTGCGCATGCGCCGACACCGCATTCTCCTTCTCGCCCCGTGCCAGGCGCGACTGCTCGATCGTCGCCCAGTGCCGGCGGCACAGCGGCCCCGTCTTCGAGCCCAGGTCGACCGCCTTGCGTGCGAACGTCTCCGCCTGCGCCCACTGCCCCTGCAGCAGCGCCAGCTCGGCACGCTCCTGCAGCACCGCCGGATCACCAGCGACGATCTCCAGCGCATGGTCCAGGCTGCTGGCGGCACCGGCCAGATCGTTGGCCTGGCGTTGCGCCTGCGCGGTCACCCGCAGGTCTTCCACCTGCGAATCACGCAGCGGCTGCACCGAAAGCTCCTTGTCGTCCGGGCCAGCGGCTGCGTCCACCGCGGCCAAGCGCTGCGCTGGCGTCGTGGTATCGACCGGCTTGACCACCGGCGGCGCACTGGTCACGCAGGCGGCCAGGGCCAGGCTGAGGCCGGTCAAGGCCAGGGGCTGCAGCAGGGATCGCATGTTCATCGGCATCATCGGCTCGGAGGAGGAGTGGCAGCGGCAGGCGCCGCGGCAGGTTCGGCAGGGGTGTCCGGCTTGCGGTCCAGGCCGAACCAGCTGCGCCAACCACCACCCTCGCCTTCGGCCTCGCCCTGCCCGTCCGGCGACACCGCCGGTGCGCAGGGCGCATAGGCCGGCGCATAGCCGACCACGAACGGGAAGCGGCGCGCTCCCGGGCAGCCCTCATCGGTCGTGTTGAGGCCGGTGGCGGCCACCGACTGCCAATCCAGGCCCTTGTTGCTGACCCGCAGCGGCGCACTGGGAAGGCGCTGGAAGATGCCCGACCAGACCCGCATCGCGCCAGTGGCGCCGTACAGGCCGGCCTGCTCGTTCTGGTCGTTGCCGATCCAGATCACCGCCAGGTGATCGCCGGTGTAACCGGCATACCAGCTGTCGCGACCATCGTTGGTGGTACCGGTCTTGCCGGCGGGCTGCAGGCGGCTGAGGCCATCGGCGTTGAGGCGCTGCGCGGTACCGCTGGCAACCACCTGCTGCAGGCCCACGCTGATCAGGTTGGCGGCAATCGAGTCGCCCTCCTGCGCCGGTGCCGGGGTCTTGTCGTAACGCTTGAGCAGCTTGCCCTGCGGATCGAGCACACCACGCACCGCGTGCAGCGGCTGGATCTCGCCACCGGACGCCAGGAACTGGTACAGCTGCGCCATCGCGTACGGGCTCTGGTCGGTCGAGCCGAGGATCACTGCAGGGTTGGCCTCAGCCTTGATGCCCGCCAGCACATGGATCAGCTGGGTCACGCGCTCGGGACCGACCTGCATGCCCACGCGCACCGTGGCCTGGTTGTAGGAGTGCGCCAACGCATCGATCAGGCGCACCGTACCGTGGCTGCGGTTGTCCGCGTTGCCGGGGTTCCAGTTGCGGCCGCGGCCGAGCTGCACGGTCACCGGTGAATCATCGACCCAGCTGGCCAGCGAGTAACGATCCGGCTGCGCCAGCGCCAGCAGGTAGACGAACGGCTTCAGCAGCGAGCCGACCGGGCGCTGTGCTTCGATCGCGCGGTTGAAGCCCACCTCGGACACTTCACGGCTGCCGATCACCGCCAGCACGTCACCGTTGTGCACGTCGGTCAGCACCATGCCGGCCTGCAGTTCGGGACGGCGCTTGCTTTCCAGCGACTTGATGGTGCGGGTCACCGCGCCTTCGGCATAGGCCTGCGCGGACGGTGACATGCCTGTCATCACGCTCAGGCCGGCGCCCTGCAGCGCCGATTCCGGATAGTCATGGCCGAGCTGGCGGCGAACCAGGTCCACATAGGCCGGGAAGCGGTTGGCCGCCACCAGGCCCGGCGTCTTGGGCACGCCCAGCGGCGCTTTCAGCGCACGCTGGTACTCGGCATCGTCGATCAGCGTCGCCTCGTGCAGCTTGCCCAGCACGAAATTGCGGCGATCCAGCGCACGTTCCGGATTGCGCCGCGGGTCGTAGAAGGACGGACCCTTGACCAGGCCGATCAGCAGCGCGATCTGCTCGGTTTCCAGCGACTGCAGGTCACGGCCGAACCAGAACTCGGCGCCGGAAGACATGCCGTGGATGGCCTGGCTGCCACGCTGGCCCAGGTACACCTGGTTGAGATAGGCCTCGAAAATGGTGCGCTTGTCGTAGCGCGCTTCCATGATCAGCGCGTACAGCACTTCGTTGAATTTGCGGGTGACCGTCTGTTCCTTGCCGATCCCGAGCAGACCGCTGCGAGCCAGCTGCTGGGTCAGCGTGGAAGCACCCTGGCGACCCTGGCCACCGGAGCGGATCGTCACCCACACCGCGCGCGCAATGCCGGACAGATCGATGCCGTGGTGGCGGTTGAAGTCCTTGTCCTCCACCGCCTGCAGGCCGGTCACCAGCAGGTCCGGCGCCTCGTCCATGCGGATCAGGCGGCGTTCTTCCTGCTTCTGCCCGTACAGGGTGGCAATACGTGCCGGGTCCAGGCGCGCAGCCTTCAGCGCCTTGCGGTTGTCGGCGTCACGCAGCGAGGCGACCGCACCGTCGGCCAGCGACAGTTCCAGCCGGCGCGGTGCGACGCGGCCATCCACATCGTTGTAGCCACGGCTGGAAATGACGAAGCGCCCGCCGTTCGCCGCATAGGTGGCCGGCTCCTTGCCCTGCCCGTCATCGCGGTAGGCGGATGCGGCGAGCTCGGTCTTCAGGGTCGCCGCGTCCATCGCCTTGCCCGGCGTGAGCACCAGCGGGCGGGCGTACACCCGGGTCGGAATCTGCCAGCGAAGTTCGCCGAAGCGCTGGGTCACCTGTTGGTTCAGGTACAGCGTATAAGGGATCAGGAAGCCCAATCCCAACGCGACCGCAGCCATGCTCCAGGTGATCAGGCGACGCCGCCACAGCGGGCTGTCGTCCTGCTGGTCGTCGTCGAAATCGTCGATGTCGTCGGAATCGTAGCGTCGGGGCACGGGGATGCAGGCAGGTAGGGTCTGGCGAGTCTAACGCAGGCACTGCGGTGGCTGGCAGGCGATGGACCGCGGTTTCACTGCAGTTCAAGC
>NZ_JASJSI010000195.1:0-3180 GCF_030237085.1 Stenotrophomonas maltophilia group sp. Smal32 | reverse complement strand
CACGAGGGGCTCAGCCGTTGGCCTTCGCCTTCGCCTCGCGCGCGGCCTGCTGCTCCACCAGGGTCAGTGCCACGTTGTCACGCAGGTACGCGGGCTCGACCTTTTCCGGCGCAATCGCCTCGCCACGCGCGAAGGCCGGCACCGCCAGTGCCAGCACGTCCGACGCCCGCGGCAATGCCGTGGCATCGAATCCGCGAAGGCCGCTGGCCAACTCCGCCACCAGCGCGCCGTCGGCCGCGCCAAAGCCAGTGCCGACGCCGTAGGCCGACAAACCTTCCGGCAACGCCACCGCAGTGGGTGCGCACACGCGCTCGCCATCGCGCGCGACCGGCAGGCCGTCAACACGCTCGAAGCGCGCAACGTACAACTCCCCCATCCGTGCGTCGATCGCCGACAGGATCTGCGTTTCTTCCGCTGGTGCCCGCAGCGCCAGCACCTGCAGCGTCGAGACCGGCAGCAGCGGACGATCCAGCGCCAGTGCGATGCCCTGCGCGATGGCGATCGCCAGGCGCACGCCGGTGAAAGCACCAGGACCGCGGCTGAGCGCGATGCCGTCCAGCTGGCGACGGCTGATGCCGGCCTCGGCCAGCAGTGCCTCGGCCCACGGCAGGCTCAGTTCGGCATGCCGGCGCGGGGCAATCTCGAAGCGTTCCAGCACCTGCCCATCGACATGCAGGGCAACGGAACAGGCTTCGGTGGCGGTTTCAAAGGCGAGCAGTTTCATCGGATCAGGTCAGAACAGGGGGAACGTGGCGCCGGGCGCCGGTTCCGGGCCCACCGGAGGGGCGGTGGCTGGAACGGCATCATCGGCCACGGGCGCCCATTGTGGCGTAAAGAAGGCCTGCACATCGGCCAGGCTGCGGGTACGGCGGAACGGTGGCAGTGAATCGAGGAAAACCCGGCCGTAACCCCGGTTGAGCAGGCGCGGGTCGCACAGCACCAGCACGCCGCGGTCGCTCTCGCTGCGGATCAGGCGGCCGACCCCCTGCTTCAATGCGATCACCGCCTGCGGCAGCTGTTCATCACGGAACGGGTTGCCGCCCTGGCTGCGGATCGCCTCCAGCCGCGCCTCGTAGACCGGGTCGTCCGGGGCGGCAAAGGGCAGCTTGTCGATCATCACCACGCTCAGCGCTTCGCCGACCACGTCCACGCCCTCGCGGAAACTGGCCGAGCCCAGCAGCACGCCATTGCCCGATTCGCGGAAGCGCTGCAGCAGCGTCGCGCGCGGTGCCTCACCCTGCACGAACAACGGCCATGGACCGTCGCGCAGTGCCTCGGCAGCCTCACGCAGGGCACGATGCGAAGCGAACAGCAGGAACGCCCTGCCCTGCGAGGCCTGCAGCACCGGCCGCAGGGTCTGGATGAGCGCGGTTCCGAAACCACGCGCGGCCGGATCAGGCAGGCCTTCGGGCAGGTAGCACAACGCCTGCTCGGGCCAATTGAAGGGGCTTGGCTGAACCAGCGTATGTGGATCGTCCAGGCCCAGGCGCGTGGCGATGTGATCGAATCCGCCACCGACGGTCAGCGTCGCAGAGGTGAAGATCCATGCGGCGCGGCTGCGTTCGCGATGCTCGCGCAACGGGCCGGACACATCCATCGGCGTGCGCTGGCAGCGGAAACCACGCGGCGTGAGTTCGTACCAGAGCACATCGGCGGCGCTGGCGGTCTCCACCGGATCGGTATCGAAATCGAGGGTGGGCTCATCATCGCCCAGCCAGCGACTGAGCCGCGAGACCGCCTCGCGCGCCCGGGCATGGCAGGCATCCAGGCCCGCCGCCGCTTCGCGCAGCGGCTGCAGCGCCTGTTCCAGCGCCACCAAGGCTGCCATCACCATGTCGAATCCGTCGCGCACCTGTGGCATCGCCAGCGCTCGCCATTGCGTGCCACGCGGCGGCAGCCCTCCCATCGACGAGCGCAACGCCAACAGCGACTGCTGCAACTGGTCGACCGGTTCCTGCAACGCCGACTGCGCCCCTCCTACGCCACGCGCTTCGGCCAGGCAGTCGCGACCCAGTTCCTGCCACGGGCGCATGCCAAAGCCTTCGCCGAAGAACTGCGCAGCCAGCTCGGGCAACTGGTGCGCCTCGTCGATGACGAAGGCCTGCGCACCCGGCAGCAGTTCACCGAAACCGTCCTGCTTCAACGCCAGGTCGGCCAGCAGCAGGTGATGGTTGACCACCACCACGTCGGCGGCCTGTGCGCGCTGTCGCGCACGCACCACGAAGCAGTCGTCCCAGAACGGGCAATCGGTGCCCAGGCAGTTGTCGACAGTGGAGGTGACCATCGGCAGCAGCGGTGAATCGTCGGCCAGCCCGTCGAGCTCGGCGACGTCGCCGAACTCCGAGCGACCGGACCAGGCCAGGATGCGCTGGAACTGCGCCGCTTGTTCACGGCTGGAGAACCGCGGCTCGCCGCGTGCCTGCTGCAGACGGTAACGGCACAGGTAGTTCGAACGTCCCTTCAACAGCGCGCTGCGCAGGCCGACACCGAGCGCCTGGCGCACGCGCGGCAGATCGCGGTGGTAGAGCTGGTCCTGCAGCGCGCGGGTACCGGTGGAGATGATGGTGCGCAACCCCGACAGCAGCACCGGCACCAGATAGGCGAAGGTCTTGCCGGTGCCGGTACCGGCCTCGGCCAGCAGCAGATCACGCTGCTGCATCGCATCGGCGATGGCTTCGGTCAGGCGCAGCTGGGCCGGGCGCGGGACGAAGGCGTCCAGATGCGAGGCGAGCGCGCCGCCGTCGCTGAGGGCTTCGCGGCTGGCATGGACAAGGTCGGACATCAGAGGGAAAGGATACCCGGCCGGGCGCTGCCCGGCACCCGTTTCAAGCCAGAGCCGGAGCAACAGCAACAGCAACAGCAACAGCGTTGTTCATGGCTCTGGGTTGTACTGAGGGTTGGCGGGGGACTGTGGGTTTGCGGGGACGCCGTAAACCCGTCCCTGGGGGCTTGGCCGCGGCATCCATGCCGCGGACACCCCGCAAACCCACAGTTCCCCGCCTTCGACAGTTTCCCGGTGACGGATGGGCGCGCTTCGTAGAGTCGAGCTTGCTCGACTGGCAGCTCAGGAGCTGTGGCAGGAACGGGAAAAGAAGATGGATTACTGCGAGAGCGCGCAGCGCGCGACCCGCTTTTGATTTTCTTTTTCTTCTCCGTGGCTGGCCGCACACGGAAATTGTC
>NZ_JASJSI010000194.1:0-3287 GCF_030237085.1 Stenotrophomonas maltophilia group sp. Smal32 | reverse complement strand
GGCCCCCGAAACCCCGACGCGGGGGCGGGCCCCCCCCCCCCCCCCCCCCCCCCCCCCCCCCCCCCCCCCCCCCACCCCGCCTTCGACAGATCGCTAGCGCTGTTGGTGGGTGTCGACCTTGGTCGACACGTAAACAATGATCGAAATGGGTATTTGTAGAGTCGAGCCATGCTCGACTGGCGGAAAAACGATCGAAGAAGACGCCAGGCACGGTGTCGGTCTGGCTAGACTGGCCCCATGTCCATCGAACTCCGCCATCTGCGTTACTTCCTTGCCGTCGCCGATACGCTGCACTTCGGCCAGGCGGCCGAGCGGCTGGGCATGTCGCAGCCGCCGCTCAGCCAGCAGATCCGCCAGCTGGAAGACCTGATAGGTGCGCGCCTGTTCGTGCGAAGCCATCGCCGCGTGCAGCTGACGCCTGCGGGCGAACTGCTGCAGGAACGTGCACGCGCCATCGTGCAGCAGGTGGAAATGGCCGTGGACGAGGTGCAGCGTGTGCAGCGCGGTGAGCAGGGTGAACTGCATATCGGCCTGACCCGGGCCACGCCGCTGTCGCCGCAGATTCCACGTTCGATCCTGCATTACCGCCAGCAGTATCCGCAGGTACGGTTGCAGCTGAGCGAGATGAACACGCTGCAGCAGATCGACGCGCTGCTCGACGGTTCACTGGACGTGGGCATCATCCGCAAGCGCGCACTGCCCCCGGAACTGGTGGCACACAGCCTGTTTGTTGATCCGCTGGCGTTGATCGTGCATGCAGACCACCCTGCCCTTCATCGGCTCTCGAAACAGGGAACGCTGTCGCTGCGCGACTTCGCGCAGGAGCCGTTCGTGGCGTTCCGGCGCAGTGCCGGCGCGGGCATCCATGACCACATGATCGCGTTGTGCGCGGCTGCCGGATTCACGCCGCGCATCGTGCAGGAGGCAGGCGAAGCCTCGACGCTGATCAGCCTGGCCGCCGCCGGGCTGGGTGCGGCCATCCTGCCCTCCTCGTGCGATCACATCCGCGTGGAAGGGGCGCGCTTCGTAGCGCTGGCCGATGCCGGTGCGCATTCGGAGGTGCAGCTGGCCTGGCATCGCGAACGGGTAACGCCGTTGATCCGCAACTTCGCCACGCTGCTGCGCGGGGCGTTCGCCGGTAGAGTCGACTGTTAGTCGACTATCGCGCGCAGCGCGGGGCTTTTGCGGTCTGATGGAAGAGCAGTCGACTGACAGTCGACTCTACCAAGGCAAGCGCAACTCCACAGGATCAGGCAGTGACCGGCTGCGGCGCGCGCTGCTGCAGCGCCCAGACGATGCCACCACCAATCAGGGTCAGCACCGCAGCGAACGCGCACACACCCAGCCAATCCCAGGCCGCATAGGCCAGCCCACCGACCCCGCCCAGCACACTGGACCCCAGGTAGTAGGCGAACAGATACAGCGCCGAGGCTTCCGCGCGCATCGCACCGGCACGGCTGCCAACCCAGCTGCTGGCCACCGAGTGACCACCGAAGAAGCCGAACGTCACCAGCGCGATGCCCAGTGCCATCGTGCTCAGCCATCGCAATGCCAGCAGCGCGATGCCGGCGCCGATCAGCGCGAACGAGATCGACAGGATGCGGCCGCGCCCGTACCGCGTGGCCTGCTGGCCCATCCACGCCGAACTGAAGGTGCCCACCAGGTACACGCTGAAGATCAGGCCGACCACGGTCTGGCTGAGGTGGTACGGCGGCGCCAGCAGGTGGTAGCCCAGGTAGTTGTAGAGGGTGACGAACACGCCCATCAGCACGAACGAGGTGGCGAACAGCCACGGCAGGCCCGGGTCGGCGAACAGCATGCGCCAGCGCGACGGCAACTGGCGCAGGCCATCGCGACGCGCGTGGAAATGGCGCGACGGGGGCAGCTGCAGCCACAGCAGCGCGGTGCTGGCGATGGCGATGATCGAGACCACGCCGATACCCCAGCGCCAGCCCCAGTGGTCGGCGATGATGCCGGCCAGCAGGCGCCCGCTCATGCCACCGATGGCGTTGCCGCCGATGTACAGGCCCATCGCCAGGCCCAGCGCGCGGCTGTCCATTTCCTCGACCAGGTAGGTCATCGCCACCGCCGGTACGCCGCTCAGCGCCAGGCCGAGCAGGGTGCGCAGCACCAGCAACGTGGTCCAGTCGTCCACCAGCGCGGTGCTCAGCGACAGCATGGCCGAGGCCAGCAGCGCAGCGATCATCAACGGGCGACGGCCGACCGCGTCGGACAGCAGGCCGGCCAGCAGCATGGCCACCGCCAGCGTGCCGGTGGTCAGCGACAGCGACATCGCGCTGCCGGCAGCAGAAACGCCGAAGTGGCGGCTGAACTCGGGCAGCAGCGGCTGCACCGTGTACAGCAGGCCGAAGGTGGAAAAGCCGGCCAGGAACAGCGCCAGCGCAGTGCGGCGGAAGGCCGGCGTGCCCTGCTGGATGCGGGTGTCGGAAGCGGGGTCAACAGCGTGGGGGCAGCGTTCGACGGTCGCGGCGGTTTCGCCAGTCATGGGATCGGTGGGCCGGTGGGGACGGCCGGGTATGGGAGGGAACGGGCCTCAGACTAGGCCCGTCCATCCAGTCGATCCATAACCTGATAGGTCATGATTGATACACAGGAAGTATCAATTCAGCTTACAGGCGCTGCCACTCGAAGCCGTCGCCCCGGCGGTAGTACACCGCCACCGCCCGGCCGTAGACCTTGTCCGCATCGACGAAACCGAAGAAGCGGCCATCGAAACTGTTGCCACGGTGGTCTCCCAGCACCAGCACCTTGCCGGCTGGCACCACCAGATCGGCGATGTCCGGACCACCGCCCATGTCCAGGTCCAGGCGGGCACGACGTTCACCGAAGGCTTCCACGTCCTGCAGGTCAGCGATCTGCAGCGGCTGGCCGTTGATGCTCAGGTGTCCCTCGCGCATGTGCACGTGGTCCCCCGCCACCGCCGCCACGCGCTTGATCAACCGGGTGCCATCGGCCGGCGAATCAAACACCGCCACTTCGCCGCGCTGCGGGGTACCGGTCGCCAGCAGTTCCTTGTTGGTGAACGGCAGGCGCAGGCCGTAGGCGCGCATGTCCACCACCACCCGGTCGCCCGGTTGCAGGGTCGGCTGCATCGAGCCGCTGGGCACCACGTAGTGGTTGGCCAGGGTATCGCGGGCAGCGGCGAGCAGGCCGAGCATCACCAGCAGCGGCAACGCCTCCTTCTTCAGCCAGGCCAGCGCGCGTTCGGAAAAGGGAGGGCGGGCAACAGCATCCATGGCAGGCTCCGGGTGGGTGGTAGCTGCATC
>NZ_JASJSI010000193.1:0-3462 GCF_030237085.1 Stenotrophomonas maltophilia group sp. Smal32 | reverse complement strand
CGGCATGGATGCCGCGGCCAAGCCCCCAAGGATGGGTTTACGGCGTCCCCTGCCCAGCCCATCCGCCCGGCCAAACCCACGACCCGCATTCCGCGGCCCACCCACGAGGGGCTGCGCCGTTGGCTGGAAACTACGCCACCGCGCGAAGAACCAGCGCCAGGATCGCCGGCACCGCCTGGATCATGAAAATGCGCCGGCTCACGCTGTACGCGCCATAACACCCCGCCACCACCACGCACGCCAGCGAGAACGTCACCAGCGCCGGCTGGTCGATCACCAGCCCCACCACGATGCCCGCCGCCAGGAAGCCGTTGTACAAGCCCTGATTGGCCGCCAGCACGCGCGTGGTCTCTGCCTTCTGCGGCGTGTTGCGGAACGTCTTCAGGCCCAGCGGACGGGTCCACAGGAACATCTCCAGCACCAGGAAGTAGACGTGCAGCAGGGCGACCAGCAGCGTCAGGGCGAGTGCGATCCAGTACATGGGCGGTTCCTTGGACAGGGATGGGGAATGGGGTCAGATCCCTTTCCCTCAGGGAAAGGGATCTGACCCCGGAACATCAGCGGTCGCGCGGCAGTTTCTTTTCTTCGCGCAGCACGCCGAACGCGGCGGCGGTCATGCACGCGGCCACCAGCATGCCGCCGATGAACACCACATGCGAGCCGAACAGGGACAGGCCCTTGTGCACCCAGGCAAAGCTCAGGTCCGCACCGCGGTAGACCACGGTGTCGATGGCTGCGCCGGCCTTGTAACGCCACTGCCGGTCCACGCGGGTGTAGATGGTTTCGCGGGCCGGCTTGGCCAGTGCGAACTCGCTTGCGCGGGTCATCACCTGCACCACCGCCACCAGCAGGGGCATGGGCGAAGCGGCCAGCACCGAGAAGCCGATCAGGATCGCGAAGCCGGGAATCAGCAGCGCCGGTGCGATCCCGTGGCGGGACAACAGCCAGCGGGTCAGGCCCAGCTGCATCAACAGCGCCAGCGCATTCACTGCCAGGTCGATGCGCGAGAAGAACGCGGTGCTCGCTGCGGGGTCGGTGAACGCCGCACGCACGATGGCAGCCTGCTGGTTGTAGAGCAGCGTTCCCACGCCCACGCCGAACACCACCATGATCGCCAGCCAGCGCAGCAGAGGTTCGCGAACAATCAGCTTGAGACCATCCAGCACACTGCCGCCCATCGGCTTTTCGCCCGATACCAACTGCTGCTCCTGCTCGCGAAGCACCGCCCAGTGCCGCAGCCTCCAGATGCTCAACAGGCAGATGGCAAGGAAACCGGCCGACACCAGCATCAGGTTGGCGATGCCCACGCGCTGTACCAGCGCACTGGTGATGATCGGGCCGAGGAAGGCACCGATGGTGCCCGCCGCGCCGATGTAGCCGTAGTAGGCCCGTGCCTGCACATTGGAGAACACGTCGGCCATGAAGCTCCAGAACACCGCCACCGCGAACAGGTTGAAGACGGTGATCCAGAAGAAGAAGGCCATGCCGCGGCCCGGCACGCCGCTGTCGAACATCACGTAGAACCCGAGCAGGGTGACAATGAAGAAGCCGTACACCGCCGGCAGGAACACCCGCCTCGGAAAGCGGCTGACCAGCCAGCCATAGACCGGCTGCAGCACCAGCATGATCACGAACACGCAGGTGAACAGGAACTGCAACACGAAGTCCTTCAGCGCGATGCCATGGCTTCCGAACCAGGCGATCAGCAGCGGTGGGAACACCGTCTCCAGGTCGGCCGACGCGGCCATCGCCTCGCGCACCGGGCGCAGCACGTAGTAGCCGCTGAGCAGGCAGAAGAAGTACAGGAACGACCACCACAGCGCCGGCGACTCGCGCAGCGCCGCCGCCAGCCCCTGCAGCGGCCCTTTCCCCCGTACCGCACTCACGCGGTGTCCCTCGCCTGAAGACGGCGGTTGGACAGCGGCATGGCAGGCTCCGGGGGCGGTGAAGCGCGTACGTTATCCAATGCACTGCAACATCGCCAGCAGGTGGCCGTTTGAAGGCTGCAACGCACTGTCATGGCCGGGCCCGGATGACACGTTCCGATACACGCTTCGGAGGCGTCAAAATTCCAACTTTTTCAACGAGATGCGCATTCATCTTCGCTTTGTTTGTGCACAAGGGAAAAGCGGCGCTAGAATCGCCATCAGCAGTCGCGCACGGGTCACAACGATGAAAAAGAACAGCCTGCGTCGTCCGATCCGTTCGGCGGCCACCGGTTTGCTGGGCATGCTGATGCCTGTTGCCTTGTCCACCACCGCGCAGACACCGCCGGCATTGCCGCCGATGCCGACCAACATCGAATCCGCTGCGGGTCCCACTGTCGCCCACACCCAGCCGGCGGCCTACCGCACCGGCCTGGTGCCGCGCGTGCAGGCCCCGGCGCCCGGCTTCAACGTCGCCAACATCGAATCGATGGCGCAGCAGCTCACCTATGGCGAACGCGTGCCGGGCATGGCCGTGGCGATCGTGCAGGGCGGCCGTATCCTCAGCGCGCGCGGCTATGGCGTTACCGACGTCAACAATCCGCTGCCGGTCGATGCGCACACCGTGTTCCGCCTGGCCTCGCTGTCCAAGGCCTTCGCCGGCACCATGGCCGGCCTGCTGGTCAACGACGGCACGCTGCGCTGGGACAGCAAGGTCACCGACTACGTGCCGGGCTTCCGCCTGAACTCGCCGGAAGCGACCGATCGCCTGACCGTGGCCGACGTGCTCAGCCATCGCGTGGGCCTGCCGTACAACGCCTACGACCGCGACATCGAAGGCAACGCCGAGTACTACGCGCTGACCCAGAAACTGGCCAACACCAGCCTGAAGTGCCTGCCGGGCGACTGCTATGCCTACCAGAACGTGGCGTTCAGCCTGATCGGCGACGTTGTCTACGCCGCTTCCGGCAGCTTCTACGAGCAGTCGGTCGAGCGCCGCATCTTCAAGCCGCTGGGCATGAACGATGCCAGCCTCGGCCTGGCCGGCATCCAGGCCAGCTCGCGCTGGGCGCGTCCGCACGTGCGCAGTCGCAACGGCTGGGTGTCGCTGACGCCGAAGCCGACCTACTACCGCGTCGCCCCGGCGGCTGGCGTCAATGCCAGCGCCAGCGACATGGCGCAGTGGCTGCTCGCCCACACCGGGCACCGCCCTGACGTGCTGCCGGCGCCGCTGCTGGCCACCCTGCACTCCAGCCTGATCAACACCCCCGGTGAGATGCGTTCGGGCTGGCGCCGCGAGCGCCTGCATTCGGCCGGCTACGCACTGGGCTGGCGCACCTTCGACTATGCCGGCCACGACGTGGTGTTCCATGCCGGCGCCGTGCAGGGCTACCGCGGCCTGGTGGCATTGGTGCCGGAACGCGATCTCGGCATCGCCATCATGTGGAATGGCGAAAGCGGCCTGCCCAGCGGCCTGCTGCCGACCGTGCTCGATTCCGCGCTCGGCCTGCCGGCACAGCGCTGGCTGGATGTGGAC
>NZ_JASJSI010000192.1:0-3464 GCF_030237085.1 Stenotrophomonas maltophilia group sp. Smal32 | reverse complement strand
GTCTTTGCCGTGCTGCTGGCCACCAGTGGCTGTGCCAGCCTGTCCTCGCAGGCGCCCAGCGCCTATGCCACGGCCACCACCGCCGAACTGAAGGGCGATGCCGCACGCCCGTCCGACGGCCACGGCTGGGTGCGCAGCGAGCTGTACTTCGGCGTGGGCGAGGAGCAGGGCGCGGGCAACCGTCCGCAGGCCGACACCATCAGCGAGGCGCAGTGGCGCGCATTCCTGGACAAGGAAGTGACCCCGCGCTTCCCGGATGGACTGACCGTGTTCGATGCCTATGGCCAGTGGCTGTTCCGCGGCGATGCTTCGCCCAACCGCCTGCGCACCAAGGTGCTGGTGGTGCTGCATGAGGACACTCCGCAGCGTCGCACCGATATCGAAGCGATCCGCCTGGCGTGGAAGCAGCAGACCAAGCATCAATCGGTGCTGTGGTCGCGGCAGCCGGTCGAGGTATCGTTCTGAGTTGAAGGTGCCGCTGCGGTGCCGCAGGGAGCGATGATGAAACACAGGGAATGCGCGCTGGGCCTGGTGCTGGCGGGATTGCTGGCGCCGTCGGCGCAGGCAAGTGGCGGCGACGGCGAAACGCTGCGGTTCCAGGTGGCCGCTCACGTGCAGGCGCACGCCGATCCCCAGCAGGACGGCAGCATCGCCGTGCAGCTGTCTCCGTCGGGCAAGCGCCAGGTGCTGGCGGGCGCGGCGGATGCCGACGGCAATTCGCGGTGGTCGCTCGAAGACGTCGATTTCGATGGCTACCCGGAACTGGTTGCGCGTGCATCGGTGGGCATGGTCAACGAAGCGGTAGCGGTGTACCGGTTCGATCCAGCCAGCGCTTCGTATCCCGTTCTGCAGACCGAAACCCACGGCAAGGACAGCTGCGGTGACCTGATGGGGCTGAGCGTGGACGTTGCCACCCGCACCCTCACCAGCAGTTGCCGCAGCGGCCCGATGTGGTACGCCGACCAGTACCGGTTCGCAGGCGCGAAGCTCTACCTTTACCGCAGCGAGAATGTGCTGATGCTGGGCGATACGGTGAGCGCCGCGCTGCAGTGGGAACAGACCGACGAGCAGGGCCCGCTGGCGGTCTGGCGCACCTACGATGCCGATGGCCGCGTGTTGGAGACGGCCATCGCCGATGGCCTGGGCGCACGGCCCGAGGGGCCGCTGCGTGGCCAGCAGGCCACCGTGGTGCCAACACGCCTGTTCCTGTTCGACCGACCCGGCGCGACCAGCACCAAGCGCTATCTGGTGCAGGGCGATCGCGTGGAAATGCTGGATGAACAGGACGGCTGGGTGAAGCTGCGCTACCGCAACCCGAAGCAGGGCGTGGTGGAGGGTTGGATCAACGTCAATGATTGACGAGATGTCTACCCGCAGTTTGCACATCGAGGCGATGCGCAACTTGCCCACGGAGGCATCACTTCACCGGGTCTAGCCTCGGACGTTCCCCCGTTCGAGGATGTATCCGATGAGCAAGCGCGTGGCCGAAATCGTGGTGGACGCCCTGCAGCAGGCCGGTGTCCGCCGTTGCTACGGCATCGTGGGCGATACGCTCAACCATGTGACCGATGCGATGCATGGCAGTGAGATCGCCTGGGTGCACGTGCGGCATGAAGAAGTGGCAGCGTTTGCTGCCGGCGCCGATTCGCTGGTGAGCGGCGAACTGACCGCCTGCGCCGGCTCCTGCGGGCCCGGCAGCCTGCATTTCATCAACGGTGTGTTCGAGAGCAACCGCAACCGCGCGCCGATGGTGCTGATCGCCAGCCAGGTGGTGACCAGCGAACTGGGCATGGAATTCCCGCAGGAAGTGGACTTCAAGGCGGTGTACGCCAGTTGTTCGGTGTTCTGCGAGCAGGTGCACAGCGCCGAACAGGCACGCCGCGTGGTCACACTGGCCTGCCAGGCCGCGATCAGCCGCCGCGGCGTGGCGGTGGTGATCCTGCCGGCCGACATCAGCCAGGCCGAGGTGAAGCACGATGTGCCGTTTTCGGTGCACTACACCCAGCCGGTGCTGCGCCCTTCCGACGCCGAACTGCAGCGTATCGCCGAGCTGCTGGGGCAGGGCAAGCGCATCGGCGTCTATGCCGGCGCCGGCTGCCAGGGTGCGCACGCGCAGCTGCTGGAACTGGCCCGGCGCCTGCAGGCCCCGATCGCGCACACCTCGCGCGCCAAGGATTTCGTCGAGCCGGACAACCCGTACAACATGGGCATGACCGGCATCTTCGGCATCGAATCCGGCTTCCACACGCTGATGGAGTGCGACACGCTGCTGCTGCTCGGCGCCGACTTCGCCTGGGGCCAGTTCTACCCGGACAAGGCCACGATCATCCAGGTCGACCGCGATGGCAGCCACCTCGGCCGCCGCCACCCGGTGCACCTGGGCGTGGTCGGCGATATTGCGCCCACGCTGGATGCGCTGCTGCCGATGCTGCCGCCGCGTGAGGACAGCACGTTCCTGGACGAATGCATCGAGCGCCGAGACAAGGCGCTGAAGAAGCGCGAACAGGAAGAACAGCCGGGCGAAGGCGAGCTGATCCACCCGCAGCATCTGACCGCATTGCTGTCGAAGTATGCGACCGACGATGCGCTGTTCACCGCAGACGGCGGCTCGCCAATGGTGTGGGTACTGCGGCATATCCGCGTCAACGGCCGCCGCCGCACGCTGACCAGCCTGCTTCACGGCACGATGGCCAACGCGATGCCGCAGGCACTGGGCCTGCAGAAGGCGTTCCCGGGCCGCCAGGTGATCTCGCTGTCCGGTGACGGAGGCTTGGCGATGCTGCTGGGCGATCTGCTGACCGCAGTGCAGGAAAACCTGCCCATCAAGGTGGTGGTGTTCAACAACGGTTCGCTGAACTTCGTCGAGCTGGAGCAGAAAGTGGAAGGGCTGCTGGACAACTACACCGACCTGAAGAACCCGGATTTTGGCCGCCTTGCCGAAGTGATCGGCTTCCACGGCCGCACCGTGACCCGCAGCGAGGATCTGGAGGAAGCGGTGCAAGACTTCCTGTCGCAACGTGGCCCGGCATTGTTGGATGTGCATACCAGCCGCGCCGAACTGGTGATGCCGCCGCAGATCGAGGCCAAGCAGGTGGCAGGCACGGCGCTGTATGCCGCCAAGGCGGTATTGAACGGCCGCTTCGACGACGTGAAGCATCTGCTGGTGGACAACTTCCTGAAGAAGTGAGGGTTGGGGTTTTATGCAGGGCTGCGCCCTGCACCCGCTACGAGCCAGAGCCAGAGCCAGAGCAGAAGCTGGTTTCCTGAGGGATGGCGGGGTGGGGGGGGGGGGGGGGGGGGGGGGGGCCCCCCCCCCCGCGGGGGGGGGGGGGGGGGGCGGCGGGCCCCCGGGGGGGGGGGGCCGCCCCCCCCCCCCCCCCCCCCCCCCACACTCATCTCCGCTCGGGGTTCTTATCTGCCACCATAGTGTGTTCTCGCTTAAAATAAAATACTACCGAACCGAA
>NZ_JASJSI010000191.1:0-3517 GCF_030237085.1 Stenotrophomonas maltophilia group sp. Smal32 | reverse complement strand
CGGCAGGTGGGCGGCGCGTGCGCAAGCCTCTGCTCCCCGCAGCGCTTACTTCTTGTCGACCGGCTTGGTCTCAGCCGGTGCTTCGGCCGGAGCCGGGGTGGTGGCCGGAGCCGGACGCGCCTTGACCACGCGCACGCCGCGCGCCTTCATCCAGGCGTCGAACTCTTCGGCGGTCATGCGCTTGCCGTTCTGGCTCATGTCGAAGCGCCAGGGCGTGTTGTCGAATTCGGTCTGCGGCTTGTAGGCCGCCGGATCGTTCGGCTTCACCGCCGGTGCGCTCGGAATGGCCTTGGCGATGTTCTGGCAGCCGTCGATGCGCAGGCGCTGCAGCACCTGGTCCAGCGACTGCGACGGATCGTAGTTGCTGCTCAGCACACCGGCCGGCATGCCCAGCTGGTTGCCACGGATGTACAGCTCGTCGGCCACCGGCGCGATGGTCGTGGCCGGCAACGGCAGCGGCGAGGCGCTGGCGTTGACCGAGCAATCGACCGCAGCGTGGGCGGCGGGAACCAGGGCCAGCGCCAGGAAGGCGGCCGATGCAGAGCGCAGCATGAGGGGCATCCACGAAAGGAAGTGACGCGGCGAGTTTAGCAATGCCACGACAGCTTTCAAGCGCCACTTTCAATGAATACGGCAACTCATTGGTTTTACGGACAAAAACCCGACGAACGGTTGCTCCCGGGCCCAGCACTACCTGGATTCCGGGCCGCAGAAACAACAAGACCCGGCCGAAGCCGGGTCCTGCTGTGTCCTACTGGCAGAGCGTCAGAACTTAGTTCTGGACGTTCAGCTCGGTACGACGGTTCTTGGCGCGACCTTCCGGGTTGTCCGAACCATCCGGGTTGGTGTTCGGAGCAATCGGACGGCTCTCGCCGTAGCCGATCGGGCCGACCAGGCGACCGGCGTCAACGCCGTTCTTGGTCAGGTAGTTGTACACGGCGGTAGCACGACGCTCCGACAGCTTCTGGTTGTAAGCGTCGGTACCCTTCGAGTCGGTGTGACCGGCGACTTCAACGCGCAGATCCGGGTAACGCTTCAGGATCTCGGTGGCTTCGCTCAGGATCGCCACGGCGTCCGGACGCAGGTTCGACTTGTCGAAGTCGAAGTTGACGCCCTTCAGGTCGATGGAGACCGGGACCGGGCAACCGTCCGGACCGATGGTCTGACCCGGCTGCGAGTTCGGGCACTTGTCGTCGCAGTTGTTGACGCCGTCACCGTCGTCATCCAGGTCGGCGCAGCTCGGGGCAACCGGAGCCGGGGCCGGAGCAGCCGCGACCGGAGCCGGGCCCAGCGGGATCACGACGCCGACCGAAGCCAGCACGTCGCCGAACCAGCTTTCATCGTTGCCGGCACGCTTCGGGTTCACGCTCTGGTCGTCGAAATCAGCGCGGTAGGCGACTTCGGCGCGGACAGCAACGCGCTTCTCGAAGGTGGTCTGCAGACCGACGCCGACCTTGGCGGCAAAGTTGCCGTCCTTGCGGTCAGCCAGGCCACCGCTGATCGGGTTGTACTCTTCTTCCGACTTCTGGTAGCCCAGGCCGGCCAGCAGGTACGGGTTCCAGCCGCGGCCTTCCTTGATGAAGTGGCGACGCAGGTCCAGCGAGACGCCGTACTGCGACCAGTTCATGTCCTTGTTGGCGTCGAAGTTCGGGTTCTGGTAGTTCAGCTCACCGTCCAGCGACCAGTTCGGGCTGATGAACTTGCCCAGGCCCAGGGTGACGAACGGAGCGTCATTGGTCAGGCGGTCGCTGTCCTGGAAGTTGAAGCCGGCCGAACCGGTCAGGTACCAGCGGTCATCGAACTCCTGCGCGGACGCAGCCTGGGCGAAAGCCAGACCACCCAGCAGCGCGGCAGTAAGGATCTTCTTGTTCATTGAGTACAGCTCCTATTTCGGGGGTATGAAACCGGTAGAGGCATGGGCCAGCACTAGTGCGTCGATGTTCGACAGCCGATTCAGCACGCCACCGCCGCGAACATTATGCTCAGGCGGGTGAAGGTCATGTTAACAGTCCCGTAACATGTGAAGTGTTGTGCCCGACCCTCCACCGGTCCGACGTTGAAACCCTATACAGGATGATGAAAAACCGCAAGACCCTCACACCGCAAGGGTTTGACGGGGTTTAGGTGCGGAATACGACATATTGCGCAACAGGTTGCTCCACGCGATTCAGCGCATCTGCTGAAACGTGAGGAACTCTATGATGGAGCCACGAACCCAGCCGGAGCCGAGATGAAAGCCGTCGCCCTGAGTCGTGAATCCGCCCCCGCCCTCTGCGATATCCACCTGCCTCCGCCGCTGCCTCCGGGTGGCCGCGACCTGCTGATCCGGGTCGAAGCCGTCTCGGTGAATCCGGTCGACGGCAAGCAGCGGGCGGCCACCGATCCAGCCACGCTCGAAGCACCCCGCGTGCTCGGCTGGGACGCCGCCGGCGTGGTCGAAGCGATCGGCGAGGACGCCAGCCTGTTCGCGTCCGGCGACGAGGTCTACTACGCCGGTGATGTCACCCGCCCGGGCTGCAATGCGCAGTTCCATCTTGTGGACGAACGGCTGGTAGCGCGCAAGCCGACCACGCTCGACTTCGCCGAAGCGGCCGCCCTGCCACTGACCACGCTCACCGCACGGGAACTGCTGTTCCAGCGCATGCCATTGCAGCTGGATGACCGCCGCCATGCCGGCCAGCACCTGCTGGTGATCGGCGGAGCAGGCGGCGTTGGATCGATGGCGATCCAGCTGGGCCGGCATGCAGGATTCGAGGTGATCGCCACCGCCTCGCGCGAGTCGTCGATCGACTGGTGCCGGCAGATGGGTGCCCAGCATGTGATCGACCACCGGCAGCCGCTGCTGCCCCAGCTGCAGGCATTGGGCATCGACGCAGTACAGGTCGCCCTCAACCTGGCCGACACCGACCATTACTGGGACGCATTGGGCCAGCTGCTGGCGCCACAGGGCCATGTCGGCCTCATCGTCGAACCGCGCGGTGCGCTGCGCATCGGTGATCCCTACAAGGCCAAGTGCATCGGCATCCACTGGGAATTCATGTTCGCGCGTTCGCGCTTCGCCACTGCGGACCGCATCGAACAGCACCGCATCCTCAGCCGCGCGGCCAGCATGATCGACGCTGGCCAGCTGCGCGGCACTCTCAGCGAAACGCTGGGCACGATCAATGCGGCGAATCTGGACATCGCGCATCAGCGCCTGGCCAGCGGACGCACGGTCGGCAAGCTGGCGCTGGCGGGCTGGGGCGATTGAGCCAGGCTGGAACGCCGGTGTAGAGCCGAGCCCATGCTCGGCTGGTGTTGGCGGCATGCCTGGCGGCGCGTGGGGGGGGGGCTTGCGGGGGGGGGGGGGGGGGGGGGGTGGGGGGGGGCGGGGTGTATGGGGCGGGCGGGCTAGGGGTTTTGGTGGGAACAGATAGCCCCCTCCCCGCGGGGCGGCCCGGCCCCCCCCCGGGGGCGGGGGGTTGGTGGCCCGTGTATTTGCGGGTTGGGGTTTTGGGTTGGGGGGTGGGGGTGGTTT
>NZ_JASJSI010000190.1:912-3532 GCF_030237085.1 Stenotrophomonas maltophilia group sp. Smal32 | reverse complement strand
CGGATATTTTATTGAACACCCCCCCCCTAAAAAAAAAACAAATTTTTGTTTTGGGGATGTTATATTTTTTTATAACACGACCCAACACGCCGGCCGGGCAACTCTGTGGGGGGGGGGGGTGTGGGCGGGCGCGGGGGGGGCGCCCCTCCGGCCCGCGCCCACGCCCCCCGGGGGGGTGTTAGGCGGGGGGACCCCCCCACCCCCCCCCCCCCACGCCATCCCACGGAAACCAGCTTTTGACGTTGCGGTTGCGTCTGCGGGTGCCGGGTGCAACCCGGCCGAAACCCCTTACCCCCGCAACAGCACGAACGGCAGCAGCACCAGCGCCGCTGCACCCACCATCCCCAGCAGCACCAGCACCACATAGACCGGCCGTCGCCGGAACAGGCTGCCGAAGGTCTCGGCGGTGCCATCACGCAATGCCTGCTCACGCTCAGCGCGGATACGAGGACCGCGCTCGGCCTGGTACTCGGCCATCAGCGCCTTCGCGCGCGGATGATCAGCGTCCTCGCGCAGCCACAGGCCGCCATTGGAAATGCCCCACGGGCTGGGTTCGGTGCGATACCAGGCGATGCCGTGCTGGTCGAGCAGCGTGCAGACATCGGCATATTCGTCGTCACCGACATTGCGCAGATTGAGCAGGAGTTTTGCCATGTACCCATGATACCCGGCGCCGATGCGCTACCCTTGCCGCCCTCGCCCTGCGCCCTTCCGGAGACGCCTGATGCGCCGCCTGCTGCTTCCCCTGCTGCTGTCCCTCGCCGCCGCTGGCTGCACGACCGAACCGTCCGGCCCGCCGCCCGGGGGCACTCTGACCACCTTCGAGCGCATCGATACTGTGCCCGGCACCGGCGCCGAAGCCGTCTCCGGCAGCAAGGTGACCGTGCACTACACCGGCTGGATCTACGACAACCGCACCGAAACCAAGCACGGCAAGACCTTCGACAGCTCGGTCAGCCGTGGCGAACCGTTCACGTTCGCGCTGGGCGCAGGTCAGGTCATCCGCGGCTGGGATGAGGGCGTGGCCGGCATGAAGGTAGGCGGCAAGCGCACCCTGATGATCCCGCCGGACTACGGCTACGGCGACCGCCGCGTCGGCCCGATCCCGGCCGGCTCGTCGCTGGTGTTCGACGTCGAGCTGCTCGATGTCAAACCGTAATACCGCACTGCCCCAGCGGGTCGCCGTCATCGGCGGCGGCCCGGCCGGCCTGTTCGCCGCCGAGCGCCTGCGCACCGCTGGGCTGGAGGTCGACCTGTACGAGGCCAAGGGGTCACCCGGCCGCAAGTTCCTGATCGCCGGCAAGGGCGGGCTCAACCTCACCCATTCCGATCCGCGGCCGTTGTTCGACAGCCGCTACCGCGAGCAGGCCGCCGTGGTCGGCAGCTGGCTGGATGGCTTCGACGCGCAGGCATTGCGCGACTGGGCCGCCGGCTTCGGCGTGGAGACCTACGTGGGCAGCTCTGGCCGGGTGTTCCCGGTCGACCGCAAGGCAGCGCCGCTGCTGCGCGGCTGGGTGCGCCGGTTGAAGGATCAGGGTGTGCGCCTGCATGCCAACCACCGTTGGATCGGCTGGAGCGACGACGGCGCCCTGCGCTTTGCCACCGAGGCGGGGGAAATCGGTGTGCACCCCGATGCCACGGTACTGGCGATGGGCGGCGGCAGTTGGCCGCAGCTGGGCAGCGACGGCGCCTGGGTTGCGCCACTGCAGGCGTGTGGCGTGGACATCGCGCCACTGCAGTCAGCCAACTGCGGCTTCGACGTGGACTGGACCCCGTTCTTCGCCCAGCGCAATGCCGGTGCACCGTTGAAGCCGGTAGTTGCACACTGGATCGACCTGGCCGGACAGCCACAGTCGCTGCAGGGCGAATGCGTGGTCAGCGAGTACGGCATCGAAGGCAGCCTGGTCTATGCGCTGGCAGCGGACCTGCGCGAGACCATCAACCGCGATGGCCACGCCATGCTGTGGCTGGACCTGGTGCCCGGCCGCGACGAAGCGCGCCTGCTGGCCGACCTGTCGCGTCCGCGCAAGGGCCGCAGCTTCGGCGAACACCTGCGCCGCCAGGCGGGCCTGGATGCGGTGAAGGCCGCACTGGTGTTCGAGAGTCTTGGCAAGGAGGCCGGCAACGATCTACCGGCCGTGGCTGCCACGCTCAAGCACCTGCCGCTGCGCCTGCTGCGGCCAAGGCCGATGGCCGAAGTGATCAGCACCGCCGGTGGCGTGCGCCTGGATGCGATGGATGACGGCCTGATGCTGCGGGCAGTGCCCGGCGTGTTCTGCGCCGGCGAGATGCTGGACTGGGAAGCCCCCACCGGCGGCTACCTGTTGACCGCGTGCTACGCCAGTGGCCTGCGTGCTGCTGAAGGCGTGATCGGGTGGCTGGCGGAGCGGTGACGCCTGCCTTGTAGCGTCGAGCCATGCTCGACTGCGCTACCTGTAGAGGCGCCGCCCCCCCCCCCCCGCAAAAAAAACCCGCCCCCCGGGGGGCGGGGCGACCCAAACCCCCAAAAACGGCCACAACACCCCCCGCCCCCGGGCAACCCCCCCCGCCCCCACCCCCCGGGCTGTTGGGTGGGCCTTTTTCTGCACCGGCTTTAAACCTGTCGCGGCTATATACGGTG
>NZ_JASJSI010000190.1:0-902 GCF_030237085.1 Stenotrophomonas maltophilia group sp. Smal32 | reverse complement strand
GGTAGTTTTTACCCGGTTGAAAGGCGTGTGGCGTGGGTCGTGCTGAAGGGTTCTGGGGGTGGGTGCGGCTGGTGTGAGGGCGGGGTTTTGGGTTCGAGCGTGGGGGGAGGGGGATACGTTTAGTGCGGACCCCAGGGTCGGCTTAAAAAAAAAGCCCCGGAGGGGGGGCTCGGCTCTACAGAACGCAGAAAACGGGCACTCACCACGGCCGGCGCATGCTCACCGACGCCAGCGCCACGCCGCTGGGATGTGGGTAGGCCTTTTCGCTCACGCTGATGAACCCCTGCCGCTGATAGAACGGCACGGCATTGAGCGAGGCCGACAGCACCACCTCACGCTCACGATCGGCCATTGCCAGCAACCGCTGCATCAGCGCCTGGCCGATGCCCTGGCCGCCACGATCGGGATCAACGAACAACGCATCGACTTCATTGGCATCGACATCGAACACGCCAAAGCCGAGCAGACCGCCCTGCTCGTCCTCGGCCACCACGCAGCCACCCTGCGACAACAGCCGCGCGTACTGCGACGGTGGCGGCGAGGCAGACCAGGGCGCAATGACCTCAGGCGGGTAATGACTGCTGCAGGTCTCCCGCACGCACCGCGTGCGCAGCGCCCACAACATGGCCACGTCATCCATGGTGCCGGTCCTGAACTGCATGACATCTCCTTGTGGAGCCGAGCGCCAGGTGGGGGGTTTTTGGTTGCAACAAAGCGCTGCGTGATGGCCTAGCCGGCGCGCCAGGGCTCGGGGCTACAACAACACCTCATAGCGCCATGCTGGGCGGCCCCGCCTGGATCTTCGGGGGCGGCTGGTAGGTATAGCTGGGCGCCTCGGCCCAGAACCCCTGGAAACCCGCGGGGTCCGGGACCTTGTGGACGACCTCGCCCGGGTCCACGAC
>NZ_JASJSI010000018.1:0-57892 GCF_030237085.1 Stenotrophomonas maltophilia group sp. Smal32 | reverse complement strand
AAACAAGGAGGGACGCGGCGAAGCCGCGTCCCTCTCAATTCCGCCCCGATAACGTCATCCACGCATGGCGTGGATCTACTCATCCGTCACCGGGAATCTGTCAGAGGTGGGGCGGGTTGGGTTCGCGGGACCGTTGGCGCCATGGATGGCGCCATCGAGCCCCCAGGGATGGGTTTACGGCGTGTCCCGCGAAGCCAACCCGCCCCGCCAAGCGAGGCAATAACCCAGAGCCGCCTTTGACGTTGCCGTTGCAGTTGCCTGCCGCAGGCAGCGCCCGCGGCCGCCGCCGCAAAGGAAACCCTTTAGATCTTCTTCGCCAGCGACTCGGCCAGGCCGGTGTAGCTGCCCGGGGTCATCTCCAGCAGTCGTTGCTTCGCCTCCGCCGGCAGCTCCAGCCCCTGCACGAACGCACGCATCGACTCGGCCGTGATGCCCTGGCCACGGGTCAGCGCCTTCAGCTGCTCGTACGGGTTCGGCAGGCCGTGGCGGCGCATCACCGTCTGCACGGCTTCGGCCAGCACTTCCCAGGCCGCATCCAGATCGGCGTCCAGGCGCTGCGGGTTCACTTCCAGCTTGCCCAGGCCCTTGGCCAGCGAATCCAGCGCCACCTGGCTGTGGCCGAACGCGGTGCCCAGTGCGCGCAGCACGGTGGAATCGGTCAGGTCACGCTGCCAGCGGCTGATCGGCAGCTTCGCGCTGAAGTGCTCGAACAGCGCATTGGCGATGCCGAAGTTGCCTTCGGCATTCTCGAAATCGATCGGATTGACCTTGTGCGGCATCGTCGACGAGCCGACTTCGCCTTCCTTCAGGCGCTGCTTGAAGTAGCCCAGTGAGATGTAGCCCCAGATGTCGCGGGCCAGGTCGATCAGGATGATGTTGGCGCGGCGCGCGGCATCGCCGATCTCGGCGACGTTGTCGTGCGGCTCGATCTGCGTGGTGTACGGATTGAACACCAGGCCCAGGCCGGTCACGAAGCGCTCGGCGAAGGCCGGCCAGTCCACGTCCGGGTAGCTGGCGATGTGGGCGTTGTAGTTGCCGACCGCGCCGTTGATCTTGCCGGTCAGCTCGACTGCGGCGATCTGCCTGCGCTGGCGCTCCAGACGGGCGACCACGTTGGCCAGCTCCTTGCCCAGGGTGGTCGGCGAGGCGGTCTGGCCGTGGGTGCGCGACAGCATCGGCTGGCCGGCCTGGGCGTGGGCCAGGGTGCGCAGGGTGGTGGCAATGCCGTCCAGGGTCGGCAGCAGCACCTCGCGGCGGGCCTGTTCCAGCATCAGGCCGTAGCTGAGGTTGTTGATGTCTTCGCTGGTGCAGGCGAAGTGCACGAATTCCAGCGCCGGTGCCAGCTCGGCGTCGTCCTTTAGCTGTTCCTTGATGAAGTACTCCACCGCCTTGACGTCATGGTTGGTGGTGCGCTCGATCTCCTTCACGCGCGCGGCCTGGGCCGGGCTGAAGTTGGCGGCCAGGGCGCGCAGGCGGGCGATGGCGGCGTCGGAGAACGGCGCCAGCTCGACGATGCCCGGTTCGGTGGCCAGGGCCAGCAGCCATTCCACCTCGACCACGATGCGGGCCTTGATCAGGCCGTATTCGGAGAAGATCGGGCGCAGGGCGTCGACCTTGCCGGCGTAACGGCCATCGAGCGGGGACAGGGCGAGCAGGGCGGAATCGGACATGTCGGCAGGGCGGGGACGAGCGGCGGGGCCGATATTCTACGACGTGCCGGGCGGGCGTGCCCTGTAGAGCCGAGCCCACGCTCGGCTGCCCCGTGGGCACCGGATTGCCCGAAACAGCCGAGCATGGGCTCGGCTCTACAGCGAAGGTCACGGCAGCTTCGCGATCACCTTGATCTCGAACTGGAACCCATACAGCCAGGTCACGCCGATACCGGTCAGGGTCGGGTGCGGCGCCTCGCCCCAATACTCCGGCACGATCGCCCAGGCCTTCTCGAAGTTCTTCTCTGGATCGACCAGGAACACGGTCACGTCGATCACGTCATCGAACGTGCAGCCCGCAGCAGCCAACACCGCATTGAGATTCTCGAAGGCGCGGCGCACCTGGGTTTCGAAGTCCGGTTCGGGCGAGCCGTCCTCGCGGCTGCCGACCTGGCCGGAGACGAACAGGAAACCGTTGGATCGGATCGCCGGCGAGTAGCGGTTGTGCGCGTACAGGGCCTGGCGGCCGGTGGGGAAAACGACATCACGCTGTGACATGGGGAAGATCCCGTGGGAGAGAACGCCATCCTCCGCGCCAGCGCTGTCTGGATAAACCGCGATGATCGGCCTAGATTGATTGTCAATTCCAAACAATCATGGCAGTTCGATGGACCGCTTCGAGGCGATGCGGGCGTTTGCCCGGGTGGTGGAAACCGGCAGCTTCACCCGTGCGGCGCACACGCTGCAGATCAGCCGCACCACGGTCACCCAGCTGGTGCAGCAGCTGGAGGCACACCTGCGGCTGCGCCTGCTCAACCGCACCACGCGCCGGGTCAGCGTCACCGCCGACGGCGCGGCCTACTACCCGCGCATCGCCCGCCTGCTGGCCGAGCTGGAAGAGGTGGAGGGCGGGCTGGGCGACGCAGTCAGCCAGCCGCGCGGCCGCCTGCGGGTGGATGTGCCCGGACCCTACGCGCGACTACGGCTGGTGCCGGCGCTGCCGGAGTTCCAGGCGCGCTACCCGGAGATCCAGCTGGACGTCGGCGTGAGCGACCGCGAAGTCGATGTCATCGCCGACAACGTCGACTGTGTGATCCGGGGTGGCACCCCGACCGACCCGGCACTGGTGGCGCGACCGCTGGCGGCGCTGCCGATCGGTTTCCACGCCAGCCCCGGGTATGTGCAGCGTTTCGGCCTGCCGACCGATCCGCGCGCGCTGCAAGGGCCCGATCACCACATGGTCGGCTTTCTCAGCCCGCGCAGTGGCCGGGCGCGGGTGTTCAGCGCGCAGCGCGGCGATGAACGCGTTGAGGTGCAGGGCCGCTATACGGTCGGCTTCGATGACGGAAACGCCTATCTGGCCGCTGCGTTGGCCGGACTCGGCGTGGTGGCGCTGCCCAGCTACATGGCCGAACCGCACGTGGTGCGCGGCGAGTTGCTGCCGCTACTGGAGGACTGGCAACTGCCGTCGATGCCGATGCACGTGATGTTCCCGCCGAACCGGCACATGAGCCAGCGGTTGCGGGTGTTCATTGATTGGGTGGTGGAAGCGCTGGGGTGAGTGCATCGGTCGCGTGCGAAAATCACCACCGCACGTAACAGGAAACATCGCCACGCATGAGCCGCATCGTTGCACTGGATACCGAAACCACCGGCATCTCCCACCGCCTGGGGCACCGGGTGATCGAAATCGGTGCCGTCGAACTGATCGACGGCCAGCTCACCGGGCGCCAGTTCCACACCTACCTGCAACCGCAGCGCAGGGTCGACTGGGGCGCACAGCGCGTGCATGGCATCAGCGATGCGATGCTGGTGGACAAGCCGCTGTTCGCCAGCAAGGCCGCCGAACTGCTGGAATTCCTGCGCGGCAGCGAGATGGTCGCGCACAACGCCACGTTCGATGTGGGTTTCCTCGACAATGAGCTGCGCCTGGCCGGCATTCCCGCCACGCTGGCCCAGCACTGCCGCATCACCTGCAGCCTGAAGCTGGCGCGCGGGCGTTGGCCCGGCCAGGGCAACAAGTTGGACGATGTGCTGCAGCGCCTGCGCATTCCAGGGACGCGCGGCCTGCACGGCGCGCTGAAGGACGCCCATCTGCTGGCCCAGGTCATCCCGCACCTGCGCTGAACCGGCCCGGTCGTTGTTGTAGAGCTGAGCCCATGCTCGGCTGCTGTGTCCCGGAATGCCAGAGCCGAGCGTGGGCTCGGCTCTACAAGGGCTCCCGCCGCCGTGTTCAGCCGCAGCCTGTGGGTAACTTGCGCAAGTGCTTGAGCCCGTGCATAATGCGCGGCTCGCTGTGTCCGGTTTTCTACCGGGCGGCGCCCCCGGGAGCACGTCCCCGGCCGCCCAACGCCAGCGTAACCCTTTGATTCTCTTGACGTGTGGTGGGCAACCATCGAGGCCGCCGTCTCCCGGGCTACGGGCTGACAACTACTACTATCGAGGTGCGCAATGTCCCGCGTATGCCAGGTTTCCGGCAAGCGAGTGCAGACGGGTAACAACGTCTCGCACGCCAACAACAAGACCCGTCGTCGTTTCCTGCCGAATCTGCACGAGCGCCGTTTCTGGGTGGCCAGCGAGAACCGCTGGGTCAAGCTTCGTGTTTCCGCGCATGCACTGCGCACCATCGACAAGAACGGCATTGATTCCGTTCTGGCTGAGCTGCGTGCGCGCGGCGAAAAGGTCTGAGGAGTAAAGCATCATGGCAGGCAAGCGCGATAAGGTCCGTATGATTTCCTCGGCCGGTACCGGCCACTTCTACACGACCGACAAGAACAAGAAGAACACCCCGGGGAAGATGGAATTCCTGAAGTACGATCCGGTCGTGCGCAAGCACGTCCTGTACAAGGAAGGCAAGATCAAGTAATCCGCACGGATTGCTGATCCCCGCGAAGAAACCCGCCCATGTGGCGGGTTTTTTCATGCCCGATGTTCCCGTGGTGGGTGCCTGTGGGTTCCGACCGTGGGTCGGCGCGCTGTCCCCGCGCCTGGTAGGTGTCGACCTTGGTCGACACGCTGGTTCAAGGCCGTCCAGCGCGGCTCGACTCTACACACCCTGCTGGGCAGAATGGCCCATCACCTCCCGACGGGCGACGCGATGCTGTTCGAGTGGTTGCTGGGTTCGTATCTGCTGCTGATCGACTGGCTGATCCGGCTGGTCGCGCTGTGCTGGATTCCCACCCGCACCACGCCGGGGGCGGCGCGCAGCTGGCTGCTGCTGGTCGGCTTCGTGCCGCTGCTGGGCCTGCCGCTGTACCTGCTGTTCGGCCACCCGTGGCTGTCGCGCGAGCGCATCCGCCGCCAGGCCGAAGCCTCGCAGGTGATCCGCGAGGAACAGGCGCTGCAGCACCGCCTGCGCTGGACCCCGCAGCCGGACACCGCCAGCGCCGAGATCGTGCCGCTGGTGCAGCGTCAGGGCGATTTCATGCCGGTGCACGGCAATGCGGTCGATCTGCTGACCGACTACGACGAATCGCTGCACACGCTCATCGCCGACATCGACCAGGCCGAAGACCGCGTGCACCTGCTGTACTACCTGATGTTCGACGATGCGGTGGGCGAGGCCATCGTCGAGGCATTGCAGCGCGCTGCCGCGCGTGGCGTGCAGTGCCGCGTGCTGCTCGATGCGGTGGGCGCCAAGCGCGGTCTGCGCGCCTACCGCATCCGCCTGGAAGCGCGCGACATCGAAGTGCGCGCGATGCTGCCCGGTGGCCTGCGCTGGCGCCGCAGCGGGCGCATGGACCTGCGCAACCACCGCAAGATCGCGGTGATCGACAACGAAGTGGCCTATGTCGGTTCGCAGAACCTGGCCGGCCCGCAGTTCGTGCCCGGCCACCCGAACCGCGAGCTGGTGGCGCGCGTGCGTGGCCCGGCGGTGGCGCATCTGGAAGCGGTGTTCGCCAGCGACTGGTACATGGAAACCGGCCAGCGCCTGGACGTGATTGCCGATGTGCCCGAGTGCAGCGACGACATCGCCACCCAGCTGCTGCCCAGTGGCCCGGCCTACCCGTACAGCAACGCGCGCGATGCGGTGGCGGCGCTGATCCACCTGGCACGGCGACGGCTGGTGATGGTCACGCCGTACTTCGTGCCCGACGAGGCCACGCTGAGCGCGCTGCGCATTGCCGCGTTGTCCGGCGTGGAGGTGCAGCTGATCCTGTCGGCCAGCAACAACCAGCGGCTGACCTCGTGGGCACAGGAGGCCTACTACGACGAGCTGCTGCGCTGTGGCGTACGCATCGCGTTGTACGAGCCGCAGTTCCTGCATGCCAAGCACATGAGCGTGGACGAGGACATCGCCGTACTCGGTTCGATCAACATGGATATCCGCTCGTTTGCGCTGAATGCCGAAATCGGCCTGATCTGCTACGACCGCGCGCTGGTGCAGCAGCTGTGCGCGATCGAGGATGGCTACCTGCGCGAGTCGCGGCAGCTGGACCTGCAGCAGTGGCGCAGCCGTCCCACGTGGCGGCGCAGCCGCGAAGGCATCGCACGGCTGGCCGATGCGTTGATGTGAAACGGCGGCAACCGCCCGCTTCGGCAATCCGGCCCGTCATCGCCGATGGCCTACAATCGGCGCATGACTGATTCACCGCGTAATGGCGAACTGGACCTGGCAATCATCGGTGGTGGTGCGGCCGGGGTGCTGGTGGCGATCCAGGTGTTGCGCCAGGCCCAGGCGCCGCTGGCGCTGGCCATCTTCGAACCGGCTTCGCAGCTGGCGCAGGGCATCGCCTATGCCACGCCGTGGCCGGAGCACCTGCTGAACGTGCCGGCGGCGAAGATGAGTGCGTTTGCCGACCAGCCCGGCGATTTCCTCGACTACCTGATGGCCGCCAACGCCTACCCGGGCGAGGCGCGCGAGGTGCTGGGCGAGCGTTACGTGTGCCGCCACTACTTTGCAGCGTACCTGCAGCAGCGCCTGCAGGAGGCCGCCGCGGCCAGCCCGGCACAGCTGCAGGTGATCGTGCAGCCGGTACTGGGCCTGCAGCCGGATGACCACGGCTACCAGCTGGCACTCGGCGATGGCCAGACGCTGCACGCCGCACAGGCAGTGCTCGCCACCGGCAACAGCATGCGGCCGCTGCCGGTAGCCGGTGCCGAGGCACTGCCCGCCGATGACGTGATCGAGGCCTGGGACTACGACGGCATACGCACCCTGGCCGGTGAGCAGGCCGTGGCCATCGTCGGCTCCGGCCTGAGCATGGCTGACACCGTGCTGGCATTGGTCGCTGCCGGCCACACCGGCCCGCTGCACGTGATCTCGCGCCATGGGCTGCTGCCGTTGCCGCATGCGCATGGCGGCCTGCCCTCGTTCGACCCGGCTGCGCTGCTGCCGATGAGCCTGCGCCAGCGCCTGCGCGCGTTGCGCGGGTTCGCGCGCCAGGCGCAGGCCGATGGTCTGCCGTGGCAGGGGGTGATGGACCGCATCCGTCCGCACGGGCAGGCACTGTGGTGCAGCCTCGACGCGGCCGACCAGCGCCGCTTCCTGCGCCATGTGGTGCGCTACTGGGACGTGCATCGCCACCGCATCGCCGAAGAGGTCGACGCACAGCTGCAGGCGCTGATCGAAAGCGGCCAACTGCGCATTCACCGGTCCCGCCTGCAACGCGTCGGCCGCGAAGGCGATGCCCTGCGGCTGTCTGGCCGCGATGCCAACGGCAATGAACAGCACTGGACGATCGGCGGCGTGATCAACGCCACCGGCGTGGAGACCCGCGCCAGCGCGTTGCGCAATCCCTTGCTGCAGCAGCTGCAGGCAGATGGACTGGCCCGTCCCGGTCCGCATGGGCTGGGTCTGGACAGCACGGTGCCGGGCGACCGCCTGTGCGCCGCCGGTGGCCAGCCGCAGGCGCGGCTGGGCGTGCTCGGCAGCCTGCGCATCGGCAGCCTGTGGGAAAGCCTGGCGGTGCCTGAACTGCGTCAGCAGGCGCAGGCGCTTGCCACCGAAGTGGTCGCAGGAGCCGCGACGGCGATGCCGTAAAATGGGGGCATGGATGTCTCCCACCTGCTTGATGGCCTGAACCCGGCCCAGCGCGAAGCCGTCTCCGCTCCCCCCGGCCACCACCTGGTGCTGGCCGGTGCCGGTTCCGGCAAGACCCGCGTACTCACCCACCGCATCGCCTGGCTGCATGAAGTCGACGGCGTGCCGACCCACGGCATCTTCGCGGTGACCTTCACCAACAAGGCGGCCGGCGAAATGCGCCACCGCATCGACGCCCAGCTGCCCAATGGCAGCCGCGGCATGTGGATCGGTACCTTCCACGGCCTGGCCAACCGCCTGCTGCGCCTGCACTGGCAGGACGCCAAGCTGCCCGAAGGCTTCCAGGTGATGGATTCGGATGACCAGCTGCGGCTGGTCAAGCGCGTGGTGCAGGCGCTGGAGCTGGACGACGGCAAGTACCCGGCCAAGCAGATCGCGTGGTGGATCAACGCGCAGAAGGACGAAGGCCGCCGCCCGCAGCACATCCAGCCCGAACCGCACGATGCGTGGCTGGAAACCATGCGCCAGGCCTACATCGAATACCAGGCGCGCTGCGACCGCGCCGGCCTGGTCGACTTCGCCGAGCTGCTGCTGCGCGCGCATGAACTGCTGCGTGACAACCCGGCGCTGCTGTCGCACTACCGCGCCCGCTTCCGCGAAATCCTGGTGGACGAATTCCAGGACACCAACGCCATCCAGTACGCCTTCGTGCGCGTGCTGGCCGGGCATGAAGGCCACGTGTTCGTGGTCGGCGATGATGACCAGGCCATCTATGGCTGGCGCGGCGCCAAGGTCGAGAACGTGCAGGGTTTCCTGCGCGATTTCCCGGGGGCGCAGACCATCCGCCTGGAACAGAACTACCGCTCCACCGCCAACATCCTCGGTGCCGCCAATGCGGTGATCGCGCACAACCCCGACCGCATCGGCAAGCAGCTGTGGACCGACAGCGGCGACGGCGAACCGATCGACCTGTACGCCGCTTACAACGAAATGGACGAGGCGCGCTACATCGTCGAGCGTGCGCGCCAGTGGGTGCGCGACGGTGGCAGCTACACCGAAGTGGCCGTGCTCTACCGCAGCAACGCGCAGTCGCGCGCGCTGGAAGAAGCGCTGCTGAGCGAACAGGTGCCGTACCGCGTGTACGGCGGCATGCGCTTCTTCGAGCGTGCCGAAATCAAGGACGCGCTGGCCTACCTGCGCCTGCTGTCCAACCGCAACGATGACGCGGCGTTCGAGCGCGCGGTCAACACGCCCACCCGTGGCATCGGCGACCGCACGCTGGACGAAGTGCGCCGCGAGGCGCGCGCACAGGGCATCTCGTTGTGGGAAGCGACCATGCTGGTCACCCAGGGCAACGCGCTGGCCGCACGCGCGCGCAATGCGCTGGCCGGCTTCCTGGGGCTGGTCAACGAGCTGCAGGCCCAGACCGTGCACATGACGCTGGCCGAGCGCGTGGACCACGTGCTGGCCCGCTCGCAGCTGCGCGAGCACTGGAGCAAGGAAAGCCGCAACGCGCTGGACTCGGAATCGCGCACCGACAACCTCGACGAACTGGTCTCGGTGGCGTCGCGCTTCGTGCGCCGCGCCGACGACATCGAGGAAGTGGGCGAGGACATGGACGAGCTGGTCGCGTTCCTGGCCTATGCCGCACTCGAGGCCGGTGAGGGCCAGGCGCAGGCGGGCGAGGACGGCGTGCAGCTGATGACCCTGCACTCGGCCAAGGGCCTGGAATTCCCGCTGGTGTTCCTGGCCGGCCTGGAAGAAGGCCTGTTCCCCAGCGCACGTTCGCTGGAGGAAAGCGGGCGGCTGGAAGAAGAGCGCCGCCTGGCCTACGTGGGCATCACCCGCGCGCGCCAGAAGCTGGTGCTGAGCTATGCCGAATCGCGCCGCATCCACGGCCAGGACAACTACAGCCTGCCGTCGCGCTTCCTGCGCGAGATTCCGCGCGAGCTGCTGCACGAAGTGCGCCCGAAGGTGCAGGTCTCGCGGCCGGCCTCGATGGGCGCCAGCCGGGTGATGGGCCATGCCTCGATCGAGGCACCGCCGGTCAAGCTCGGTGCGCTGGTCACCCACCCCAAGTTCGGCGAAGGCATGGTGACTGACTACGAGGGCAGCGGCGCGCACGCCCGCGTCCAGGTCGAGTTCGCCGACGCCGGCAGCAAGTGGCTGGTGATGGCGTATGCGAATCTGACGGTGATCTGATCACCATCGAGGGGCGGGAACTCCTGTAGAGCCCGGCCATGCTCGGGTGGTTTTGGCGGAGAAAACCAGCCGAGCATGGCTCGACTCTACAAAGGCGAGTATGCATGACCCGCAACGTGCTCTTCCTCTGCAGCCAGAACCGCCTGCGCAGCCCGACGGCCGAGCAGGTATTTGCCGATTGGCCGGGTATCGAGACCGCCTCGGCCGGGCTGCTGGCCGACGCCGAGGAAGTGCTCAGCCCCGAGCTGCTGCAGTGGGCCGACCTGGTGTTCGTGATGGAACGCGCCCACCGCAACCGGCTGTCCAGCCGCTACAAGGCCTGATTGAACGGCAAGCGGGTGATCTGCCTGGATATCCCGGATGACTACGACTACATGGACCCGGTGCTGGTGGAGTTGCTGAAACGCAAGGTGACGCCGTTCCTGCGCTGACGGGCTGTTGTAGAGCCGAGCCCATGCTCGGCTGCTTCTGGCGGAAAAAGCAGCCGAGCATGGGCTCAGCTCTACAATAGGCGGCGACATCTTCCAGGAACGCCCCATGACCGAACCCACGCTGCACGTCACTGTGAAGTTGAACGCCCGGCTGCAGCCGGAGCATCGCCACGAGCTGTTCGAGGATCCGCTCGACGCGCTGCTGCAGGCTGCCCAGGTGGGCGAGCTGACTGGTGGCGGCACCGCGATGTCGGATCTGGGTGAGGTCGAGTACGGCGATATCGAAGTGGCGCTGATCGATGCGAGCGGCGTGCCGAAGCTGATCGACCTGCTGGAACAGCTGGGTGCGCCGAAGGGTTCGCAGCTGCGTGGTGCGGGCGAGGCCGACCGCAGCTTCGGCGTGACCGAGGGACTGGGCATCTACCTGGATGGCCTGACCCTGCCGGACGAAGTCTACGAGCAGTGCGATTCCAACCACGTGTTCGAGCAGCTGTCGGAGAACATCGACGGCCTGGGCGAGATCTGCAGCTGGTGGCAGGGCCCGACCGAAACCGCGCTGTACATGTATGGTGAATCGTTCGAAGCGATGCGCGAAGCGATTGCCGGGTTCGTGGCCAGCTACCCGCTGTGCCAGAACGCACGCGTGGTGCAGATCGCCTGAGCATGGGCCTGATGTAGAGCCGAGCCCATGCTCGGCTCCTCCATCCGCAGCCGAGCATGGGCTCGGCTCTACAGAAGCAACTTACTTGCCTGCTGCTTGGCGGGCGTTGTCACGCAGCGCCATGTCCTTGCCCAGATGATAGCCGCCGTAGAACAGCACGAAGGCGGCGATGAGGCTCCAAAGGATGATCCTGAGGGGGCTTCGTGATGTCGGCTTGCTGTCCTGCATGCATGTTTTCCTGGCGCGGCCCGATACCGCCTGGCCAGCATGCTTGGGGGTAAGCGGGCGCGCAAGCCGGCGATGCGCACGGGCCGCTGCTCTGCGCCGGATTGATCCTGCTCAAGGCGCAGCCTGCACATCCGGTGTGCAATGGTGTTGTTCCCATCTGGCAGATCGCTACGGAGCCCCACCATGTACAAGCGCATCCTGATTGCCACCGACGGGTCCGAGCTGGCCGACAAAGGCCTGGCCAAGGGCCTGGAGCTGGCCAAGGACCTCAATGCCGAGGTCGATATCGTGACCGTTTCCGAGCCGTGGGCCGTCGGCATGTACGACGCCATGGGCTGGAGCGTGGGCTACATGAACAGCCCGGAGTACAAGGCCGACCGCGAGGAAGGCGCGCAGAAGGTCCTTCAGCCCGCGCTGGCCAAGGCGGCCGAGCAGGGCATTACCGCCAACCCGATACACGTGCTGGACCGCTATGCGGCCGATGGCATCATCGAGACGGCGGGCGAGCGCAACAGCGATCTGATCGTGATGACCTCGCATGGCCGTCGCGGCGTGACCCGCGTGCTGCTGGGCAGCCAGACCGCGGAAGTGCTGGCGCGCAGCACGCTGCCGGTGCTGGTCATCCGCTGATCCACACCCACTGATTCAAGCGTTCCCGGGGAGGGGACCCGACGCCGGCCGCAGGATGCGCGCCGGCGTTGTTTTTTGTGGTGGCCGTGCCGTTTGCCATGATGGGGTCAGAGCCCTTTCCTGCGGAAAGGGATCCGGCCCCGGTCACCTCACCAGCTGTACAGCTTCCAGTACACCGGCGAGACGCCGTCCTTGTCGTTGTCGAAACGGCCGTCGCCGTTCTTGTCGTACATGTAGAACGGAGCACCGCGCGACGGGGTCACCTTGACCATGCGCAGCTGGCCGGACACGCGGTATTCCTCGATGACATCGCCGTTGTCCATGGTGCGCTTGGAGACATCGGCGCCCTTGACGTCCACCGGGGGAGCACCTGCGCCACCCATGCTGGCGCAGCCAGCGAGCAGGAGCAGGGAAGCCAGCATCAGGGTCTTCATCGGCGGGGGCCTTTGCCTGGATAGAGCCTTGATTATGCCCCATCGCCGCGCGTGTGCCGTGTCGTCGCGGTGCAGGCACGGGCGCGTAGAATCGACCCATGAGCAGATTAGTCCTGATCGACGGGTCCAGTTACCTGTACCGCGCGTTCCACGCGCTGCCGCCCCTGTCCAATGCACAGGGCGAACCCACCGGCGCCCTGTTCGGCGTGGTCAACATGCTGCGCTCGACGCTGAAGGAGCGCCCGGCCTACGTAGCGTTCGTGGTCGATGCGCCCGGCAAGACCTTCCGTGACGACCTGTACGACCAGTACAAGGCCAACCGCCCACCGATGCCCGATGAGCTGCGCAGCCAGGTCGAGCCGATGTGCCGCATCGTCGAGGCGCTGGGCATCAGCATCCTGCGCATTCCCGGCGTGGAAGCCGACGATGTGATCGGTACGCTGGCCCTGCAGGGCCTGGCGCAGGACCTGAAGGTGACCATTTCCACCGGCGACAAGGACTTTGCCCAGCTGGTGCGCCCGGGCATCGAGCTGGTCAACACCATGACCGGCAGCCGCATGGATTCGGACGCGGCGGTGATGGAGAAGTTCGGCGTGCGCGCCGACCAGATCATCGACCTGCTGGCGCTGATGGGCGACGCGGTCGACAACGTGCCGGGCGTGGAGAAGTGCGGGCCGAAGACCGCCGCCAAGTGGCTGGCCGAGTACCAGCACCTGGACGGCGTGATGGCGGCCGCGCCGACCATGAAGGGCAAGATCGGCGAGAACCTGCGCGCTGCACTGGAACGGCTGCCGCTGAACCGCGAGCTGGTGACCATCCGCACCGACGTGGCGCTGGACGCCAGCCCGACCACGCTGGCCCTGCGCGAGCAGGACGTACCGGAGCTGACCGAGCTGTATACGCGTTACGGCTTCACCCAGGCGCTGAAGGAACTGGGTGCACCGCTGCCGGCACCGGCAGTGGCCAGCGAAGCCACCCCGAGCCTGCGCGGCACCGCCGCCGGCTTCGCCCGTGGCAGCGCCGAGGTGCCAGCCGCTGGCGCGCTGGATCCTGCGCTGTCCGAGCCGGGTGAATACGAGACGGTGTCGACCCCCGGGCAGCTGCAGGCCTGGGTGGAGCGCCTGCAGCAGGCCGAGCTGATCAGCTTCGATACCGAAACCGATGCGCTGGACGCGATGCGCGCGCGCCTGGTCGGCGTCAGCCTGGCGGTCGAGCCGGGCAAGGCCGCCTACATTCCGGTCGGCCACGATTACCCGGGGGCGCCGGCCCAGCTGCCGCTCCAGCAGGTGCTCGATGCCCTGCGCCCGGTGCTGCAGGACCCGGCGAAGAAGAAGCTGGGCCAGCACGGCAAGTACGACCTCCACGTGCTGCGCCGCCATGGCGTGGACGTACAGGGCTACCATGACGACACGATGCTGGAGAGCTTCGTGCTCAATTCCACCGCCACCCGCCACGACATGGATTCGCTGGCCCTGCGCTACCTGGGCTACAGCACCATCAAGTTCGAGGACGTGGCCGGCAAGGGCGCCAAGCAGATTCCGTTCTCGCAGGTGGGCATCGACGAAGCCAGCCGCTACGCCGCCGAGGACGCCGACATCACCCTGCGCCTGCACCACGCGCTGCAGCCGCAGCTGCTGGCCGAGCCAGCGCTGGACAGCGTGTACCGCGACATCGAGATGCCGCTGGTGCCGGTGCTGACCACGATCGAAGCCAACGGCGTGCGCATCGACACCGACGAACTGCGCCGGCAGAGCCAGGACCTGTCCTCGCGCATGCTGGCCGCGCAGCAGAAGGCCACCGAACTGGCTGGGCGCAGCTTCAACCTGGATTCGCCCAAGCAGCTGCAGGCGGTGCTGTTCGATGAGTTGAAGCTGCCGGCGGTGGTGAAGACCCCGAAGGGCCAGCCCAGCACCAATGAAGAGGCACTGGAGGCGATTGCTGACCAGCACGAGCTGCCGCGGGTAATCCTCGACTACCGCGGCCTGGCCAAGCTGCGCAGCACCTACACCGACAAGCTGCCGGAGATGGTCAACCCCGACACTGGCCGCGTGCACACCAGCTACCACCAGTCCGGTGCCGCCACCGGCCGCCTGTCCTCGTCGGACCCCAACCTGCAGAACATCCCGATCCGCACCGAAGATGGCCGCCGCATCCGCCGCGCGTTCATCGCCCCGGAGGGCTTCCAGCTGCTGGCCGCCGACTATTCGCAGATCGAGCTGCGGATCATGGCCCACCTGTCCGAGGACCCGGGCCTGGTGCGTGCCTTCGAGCAGGGCGCCGACGTCCACCGTGCCACCGCCGCCGAGGTGTTCGGGCGTGCGCTGGAAGAGGTGACCCCGAACGAGCGCCGCGCTGCCAAGGCGATCAACTTTGGCCTGATGTACGGCATGAGCGCCTTCGGCCTGGCCCGCAACCTGGGCATCGACCGGGGCCAGGCGCAGGACTACGTGGCGCTGTACTTCAGCCGCTACCCGGGCGTGCGCGACTTCATGGAGCGGATGCGCCAGCAGGCCCGCGACCAGGGCTATGTAGAGACCCTGTTCGGCCGCCGACTGTACCTGAACGACATTCATGCACGTAACCAGGGCCTGCGCGCCGGTGCCGAGCGTGCTGCGATCAACGCGCCGATGCAGGGCACCGCCGCCGATATCATCAAGCGCGCGATGGTGGACGTGGACCAGTGGCTGCGTGACAGCGGTGCACCGGCGCGGATGATCCTGCAGGTACACGATGAACTGGTGTTCGAAACCGAAAGCAGTTTCGTCGAGGAGTTGCGTTTGCAGGTGGTCGAGCGCATGTCGCAAGCGGCCAAACTGCGGGTGCCGCTGGTGGTCGATACCGGCATCGGCAACAACTGGGACGAAGCGCACTGAGGGTGTTTCAGGCCGAAAACGACGTGAATTCGTTCATTCGTCAGAGGTTTCTGACTCGATCATGAATGTTGCCCTGATCGAGGTTCATTAAATTGGGCCCCTTCACGAACCGTTAGTGTTCGGAGTGCTTCTATAACTCTCGACAGGCGCAACGCCTGTTGTGGATCTCTCCCATCCCCTGGAGCAGATCTCGGAACGGGGACTCCTCCCCAAGTGCCCGTTCCCCGGCCCCGTTGACCTCCCCCTGGTCAGCGGGGCTTTTTATTTGTGCCGCCGGAACACTTCGCATGGGGTCAGATCCCTTTGCCCACCGGGCAAAGGGATCTGACCCCAGGTGCTAGGCTGGGCCACTGTCCAGCAGGGGAACCCGCAATGCCCGATCTGTTCGCACTGGCGATGCCGTGGTGGGAATTCATCCTGCGCGCGGTGGTGGTGTATGTCGTGGTGCTGGGCATGGTCCGGCTCAGCGGCAAGCGCCCGCTGGGGCAGATCACCCCGTTCGACGTGCTGCTGGTGGTGCTGCTGGGCAATGCGGTGCAGAACGCGCTGCTGGGCACCGACACCTCGCTGGGCGGCGGCCTGCTGCTGGCGGCGACGCTGATCCTGCTCAACTACGGAGTGGGCTGGGTGAGCACCCGCAGCCGCCGTATCGAGCGCCTGGTCGAGGGCGAACCGGTGGTGATCGCGCGCGATGGGCGCCTGTTCGACGCCGTTCTGCGCCGTGAGCAGGTCACCCGTGCGGATTTCGAGGCCGCCATGCGCCAGCAGGGCTGCCTGGGCGTGGAGGATGTGGAGCTGGCCCTGCTGGAGATCAACGGGCACATCACCATCATCCCCCGGAAGAGCACCTGACGACATAGAGCCGAGCCCCTGCTCGGCTGCGCTGGTTCATCAGTCGAGCGTGGACTCGGCGCTACATCACGCTGCTCAGGGAGTGCAGCGGACGTTGCCCGCAGTCGCCTTGCGCTCGTAGTAGGCGAAGCGGTTGCCGTTGTCGACGCCCACCAGATTGCCGTTCTGCAGCAGCTGCAGAACGAAGTCACTGCCGACATCGCGATGCAGGACGATCTGGCCGTCGCGCAGGCTCGCGCGCAGGCGCACGTCCTCGCCACCGGCTTCCACGATGCCGCCATCGAGGAAGCGCAGCTGCGACAGCACGCTGCGTTCGGCGACAAAGCTGCCGCAGGGCAGGGCGGTGGCGGCGATCGGTTCGAGTGCCGCTGCGGTTGCACCGGCAACAACAGCGAGGTCCTTGGCCGGTCCGCAGGACGGCGCATCCGCGCGCTGTGCGCAGGCCAGCTGCAATGCCTCGCGGGCCTGCTGCAGGCGCCCGCCGCTCCACAGCGACTCGGCCGCCGCTTCACAGAAGGTCTCGCCGTGTTGTTCGCGGCAGAGTGCCGCCAGCTCATCCAGCTGCACCGGCGGCAAGGGCGCATCGACCGAATGCCGCAGGCCCAGCATTGCCTCCCCTGCCATCTGCGAGGCGACCTTCCTGGCTGCCGCCATGCAGCCTTCGGCGTCGAAGGAAGGTGATTCCTCCTTGCAGATCTCAGGCATCGGCGGGTCCGTCACTTTCGGTGCCGCTGCGTTGGCGTGTTCCTGGTAGGTCTCCAGCAACCGCATGCAGGCTGCGCCCACGCCCTCGGCACACCAGGCGTGCAGTTTCACGGGTGCGGCCTCCGGCAGCGCCTCCAGGCACTCGGAGGTGTTCATCACGCAACCGTCTTCGACGGGCTCTGGCATCGCCTTGCAGGCGGCGGCGCGCTCACGGGTGAACTCGCGATAGGGCGTGCTGATCGTGCGGTCGTTGTCCGAGAAGTACCAGTTCTCCAGCTGGCCGGTGGACAGGTTGCCGGTACCGAGCACGTCCTCCTGGCGGGCGATGCGCAGGTTCTCGGTGGCCTGGTAGGGGCCGGACAGGGAGCCGTGGCCTTCACTCTCGAGGGTCAGCGTGGTGTTGCCGCTGCTGTCCTTGTAGGTGCCACAGGCCATCGACTGCGCGGCAGCCGGCAGGCTGGCCGAGACCAGGGCCAGCAACAGCAGGGAACGCCAGCCCGCAGCGCGGGGGCGAAGGAAAACAGCAGCAGACATTGGTTCGTCCTTGAAGGAGGTGGAACAGGGCCTGTCCGGTGCAGGGCGCACCACAGGCAACGGAGGCGCCACGGTCATCCGTGGCACCGGAACTTCAGAGCCAGTCGCGCGGCACCAGGTAGTCGGCCAGGCGCGCCTCGGCGCTGCCCGCTTCCGGGGTGAAGCCGTATTCCCAGCGCACCCGCGGCGGCAGGCTCATCAGGATGCTCTCGCTGCGGCCACCGCTCTGCAGGCCGAACAGCGTGCCGCGGTCGTACACCAGGTTGAACTCCACATAGCGGCCGCGGCGGTACAGCTGGAACTCGCGCTCGCGCTCGCCATGGGCGGTGTCCTTGCGCTGCTGCACGATCGGCAGGTAGGCATCGAGGAAGCCATCACCGACCGCCCGCAGGTAATCGAAATCGCGTTCGAAGTCGCCGTGCAGGTCGTCGAAGAACAGCCCGCCGACGCCACGTGTTTCATTGCGGTGGCGCAGGAAGAAGTACTCATCACACCAGCGCTTGTGCGCGGCATAGCGTTCGTCGCCGAACGGCGCGCACAGATCGCGTGCGACCCGGTGCCAGTGCTGCACGTCCTCGTCGAACGGATAGAACGGGGTCAGGTCGAAGCCGCCGCCGAACCAGCTGGCCACCACTTCACCGTCGCGCTGCGCCTGGAAGAAGCGCACGTTGGCATGGGTGGTCGGCACGTAGGGGTTGAGCGGGTGGAACACCAGCGACACGCCGGTGGCGCGCCAGGAGGCGCCGGCCAGTTCCGGGCGGTTGGCCGAGGCCGACGGCGGCAGGCGGCTGCCGGACACATCGGAAAAGCCGATACCGGCCTGCTCGAACACCACGCCGTCGCGCAGCACACGGGTGCGCCCACCACCGCCCTCGGCACGCTGCCACAGGTCTTCCTGGAAGCGGGCCTGGCCATCGGCGGCCTCTATCGCCGCACAGATGCGGTCCTGCAGGTCGGTGAGGTAGGCGCGCACGCGCTCGAATTCGTTCATGGCGCGTACTTTACCGCAACGGCCACGCACCGCCGGAAGGCCCCGTCCCTTGGAGACGTGGCCATCAGCCCCTCCTACTCGGTCGCCCTGAAGTAGTCGAATCCAACGTGCTGCCCGATGCCGAGCAGATCTCCGTTGAGCAGCGGCTGGAGGATCAGCTCTCCAACCCTTGCATGCTTGAGATGGATGCGGTCATTTTCCAGCCGGGCCTGCAGTTGGCCGAACGGCGCGGAGACACTGCCGTCTTCAGTGAAGGTCAGGGAGCTTATGATGCCGCCCGAAGAGACGAACGTTCCTTGCGGAAGCTCCACGCCCTTGGCTGGCTGCAGGTCCGGGCCCAGTCCCCGAAGTGGTTCCAGCAATGCGCAGTCGAGGCTCCGACCACCGGTGCATGCCAGTTCCAGGGCCTCCGTTGCCCGTCCAAGGTCGCCTGCCGAAGCATGCAGATCGGCAACTTTGTGGCAGAACGCACCATCAGGCGTCTTCGTGCAGAAGTCATGCAACGTTTCCCTGTGATCCTTGGGAAGGGTGGCGGTGGCCACAGTGGCTGCATGCAGCCCCAAAGAAGCGGCGACAATCGCGTTCCTGAATGAACTCAACAGCTCGGGTTCTTCCTCGAGCTGAGCCAGACACGCTGGCCCCGAGGTAGTGCTGTCGGGATCCAGGCACTCGGCGGGCAGCGGCATCGCGGCCAGCTGCCTCTCCAGCGTCGCCCGCATTCTGGTGGCCAGTTCCCCCGGCGGAGCAATGGTGCCGGTATCGATCAGATGCTCGATGTACTTCTCCGGCAATGCCATGCACATGTAGGGCACGCCTTCCGCACATGCATTCTCAAGAGCGGTGGTTTCCATGGAATGCCGCATGTCCACGCATTGCTTGGGATCTGCGAGACAGCTGTCTGCGGGATGCCTGAGTGCGGCCGAGCACTGCGACGGTTCGATCAGCGAGTAGTGCGTTCCATCGTCGTGAAGAGCCTGTCCGCTCTGATCTGCACCCACGGAGCGGGCATAGCCGGTGCTGAGGTTGATGATGATCATGTCGTCCCCGGATTGTTGCAGCGCGAATCGGGAATGACTTCCATCGTGGGAGATTGCATGTCCTCTATCCGGTGCCTCGACAACAAGCTTCGAGCTTCCGTACTCGTCACTGAAGACGCCACACGCGACCCCGGTTGCCAAGGTTGGGAAGGAAAGGAACAGCAGAAGGGCACCGGTCACGGGCGACCAGGCAAGCAAGCGCGGAGCATCTAGCGGCATTTCGCCTTCCCAGCATGAGTGGAGATACTGGAGCCCGCATTGGGCGATGACCTGGGCATGCCGGCCAGTTCCAGTGAAATCCATGATAGGGAGCCGCTCGGACGCAGCAGTGATTTCCGTCGGAAACCCTTGCACGCTGGTGGGAACAACCCGCCCGAGGTGTGTCGATCACGACAATCAGGGCCCGCCCGAAGCTGCGGACAGGCCCTGGCCGGCTCAGCGCTTGCGGTTGGAGTTGCGCGGTGCCGGAGTGTCGTCCACCGCCGTCTCGTCAACCGACTTCTGCAGGGCGCCGCCCAGCGTGATCAGCTCCCAGTTCTGCGTTCCGAGTACGTCGCAGGCCACATGCAGGCCGCTGCGGTCGGCCTTGCACAGCTGTTCCAGGATGCGACGCGCGTCCACGTCCGCACCATTGCCCTGTGCGGTGACCAGATTCTCGCAACCCTCGCGGACACCGGCGCGGCAGACCGTGGTGTAGTGCTCTGCGGCCTGCAGCCAGTGCCCGGACAGCGCAAGACGGTTGCCGAGAATGTTGCAGCCCTGCAGCTTGCCCTGCGCACAGCAGGCTTCGGCACCGTCCTCGTTGGCCAGCGCCAGCGGGCAATCCTGCGGCAGTGGCAGCACCGTGTACCGCTTCGGTGCGCTGCAGCGGGTCGGACCCTCCCCGGTGGGGGTGAACACCTGGAAGCGGGTCCAACTGTCCATGCCCAGCAACTGGCCGCCTGGCAGCGGGCGCAGCACGAAGTCGCCATCCCTGTCGTGGCGGATGCGGATGTCGCCCGCTTCGACGCGCGCGCGAAGATGGCTGCTCCAGCCAACGCCGACCAGGCCGTTGTCACCGAAGTCCAGCGTGTCCATCAGGCCGCCGTCGGCCCGGTAGTTGCCACAGGGCAGGGCCGTTGCCGGCTGCGGTTGCAACGATGCACCCACCGCCTGCAGCGCAGGCAGGCGTTCGCAGCTGGCGGTGTCGTTGCCGGGTGTGCAGGCCGCAGCCAGGGCCTGCACCGCCTGCAAGTGGTCTCCTGCCTCCCAGGACAGTTCAGCCACGCGGGTGCAGAAGCCGCCATGGGATACCTCGCGGCACAGCTGCAACAACTGCTGGCGCCGCTCGGCCGGAATGATCACCGGCGCGGTCGGCGCTGTCATCGTCACCACGGCTTCGGTCATGGCTGCCGTCATCGCCGCCTTGACCAGCTGCTCCTGCACTGCGGGGGCGGCCTCGAGTGCGGCGGCACACGCCGGGGTTCCCTGTTCGAAGCCACCGTCGTCACAGGCGGCGGGGAGCTTGATGCCGGACAAGGCGGCGTCAAGCGCCGCCTTTGCCAGAGCGGGATCGGCCTCGACCGTAGGCATGGCCTCCTCGTGCCAACGATCAGCCAGTTGCAGGCACATGCCGGGCACGCCCTCCCGGCACGCCGCTTCCAGAGCGGCCGGGTCCGCTTCGCGACGGTTGTCCAGGCACGCCGCCGCATCGGCCAGGCAGCTGCCTTCAGCCGGCGCGGCGGTTGCGGCGCACTGTGCGGAGGCCTGCAGGATGTAGACCGTGCCATCGACCTCGACCGTCCGGCCACGATCGCGCACCTGCAGCGCGCTGGGCAGGCCGTATTCCAGGTTCACCAGCTGCAGCTTGCCGTCGATCTGCTGGAAGGCGACCGGCGTCGGTGCACTGCCGAAATGCTTCTGCTCGCCGCGGTTCGGCGAGCTGATGCGCAACGTACCGCTGCCTTCATCGGCCTTGAACAGGCCGCATTGCGGTGACTGTGCGGCGGCCATCGGCGTGGCCAGCAGCAGCGCCCAGGCCAGCCATCGGCGGCGCGGTGCGGGTGAATGCATGTCGTCTCCTTGACGATCGAACGGGAAGCTCCAGGCGCTACGGCGAACCGCGGCCCTCGCGCGGGGGTGTGCATTGTGCCGTGCCGGGCACCGGCTGGTAACGCTGATATCCCGTCTGCGCATCCATGCCGAGCAGGTCGCCATTGCCGAGCTGGCGCAGGACAAGGGGTTCACCGTTCTGCTGCAGGTGGATGGCGCCATCATGCAAGCGGCCACGCGTGCCATCGCCGAAGTCGAGCATGTCGATCACGCCTCCATCGGCCTGATAGCGACCGCAGGGCACCTGCTGGGCCGGCACCAGGCGCAGCTCGGCGCGGAGATCGCGCAGCGGTGCGACACGTTCGCAGGCGCTGACGCGCCCAGCATCGCAGACCACCTGCAGGGCCTGCACCGCCAACGCAGGCTCCAGTGCGTTCAACTGCTGTTCGGCCGCTTCCACGCAGAAGCGGCCACCACGGTGCTGCAGGCACAGCTGCTGCAGACGTTCGCGTGCAGTGGCCGGCAGCGGCGGATCCAGCGTGTCTTCGTCTTCCCTTTGCAGGCGTTCGCTTACCCGCTGCATGGCGGCAGCCAGCGCATCGTGGGTCAGCGCCTCGCAGGCCTGCGGGTCATGTCCGGGTGTGTGTTCGCGGCAGACGGGCGGGCGTTCAAAGCGCGCGGGGCCGGTGTCATCGTTTCCGGCCGCAGTTACGCCATCGCGCAGTTGTCGCAACAGCGCCGAGCAGCCCGCGCCAACGCCTTCGCTGCAGGCGCGCTGGGCCTGGCCCGGTGAAGCGGTGGGCAGCTGCGCGATGCAGTGGCTGCCAGCGGCACGGCAGCTGCCGGCAATCGCCCTGGGCTCGGCGGCGCAGGTGCGGGGCTGGCGCAGGGTGTAGACCAACGGCACATCGTCTTTGATGCGTTGCCCGTCTGCACTGATCCGGATCGGCTCTGCCACGCCATCGTCGAGCATGACCAGGCGCGTCTGCGCCGCACTGCGATCAACCCACAGCGGCTGCGGCTCGCTGACGTCGTTGTGGCGGTAGCCGGTGCTGGGGGTGGTGAACACCAGCGCCATGCCGCCATCGGCACTGCGGTACTCGCCGCAGTGCAACGCGTCGGCGGCTACAGGCAGTGCGGCGAACATCAGTAGTGCAGGGAGAAGAGCCAGCAAGCGCATGCGACGGTCCTTGTCGTGCGGGAAAGGGATGGGGCTCAGTGGAAACGCGAGCGGATATCCTGCCGCAGCAGGCGCCAGGCCAGCCAGCCCTGCAGGCCGAGGAACAGGACCGACGTGCCGAGCAGGGTCAAGGTCATCATCCAGCGCCGCGGCTGCAGCGATTGCTGCATGTCCGGATCGTCGGCAAGCAGCACGATCATGTCGCGCATGAACACGTCCAGCCACCAGGTGATCGCGAAATTGGCCAGCGCGCTCAACAGCAGCATCACCACGAAGCTCCACAGGCCCCAGCGGCGCTCCCGCAGCAGGCCCCGGCTGGCCACGGCCGAGAGCAGGCAGAGCAGTGCGGCGATCATCGAGGCACCCACAGGGTGTGCCAGCAGCCAGGTCAGGCTGTGCATCTGCCGATGCTGTACTTCACCGGCCAGCAGTTGCCAGAGTGGAACGTCGTGCAGTGGCCATACCAGCAGCCCCTGCAGTACGAAGTAGCCGGTCAGCAGTGCGGACAGCCAGAAGGAGGCCTGGACCAGCGGCCGAATCCACGCGTGGTAGGGCGAAGGCTGCAACGAGGGGGGTGGAAGCGGCACTGACATCCGGTGTCCCTGCAATCGGTGCCCACGCGGTCAGCGGGCCGTCACCCGGGTGGCGACGGCCGGCAGGATATGGTGTTCGCTCAGCGGTGCCAAGGGCAGGCCATGCGGCGGCTGCAGCGGCACCCAGGCCAGTTCGGCGATCTCGGCGCGCGCCCGTGGCGTGCCGTCCACCTGTACCCACCACGCCTGTGCCTGCACGCGGTGGCCGGGCTCATTCACCGCCCAGTCCTCGAACGTGCCCAGCGCGATGGCAGCCCCGGCGCGCAGCTGCACACCGAGTTCCTCGTCCAGTTCGCGGGCCAGTGCCTGCAGTGGCGTCTCGCCGGGGTCGGGCTTGCCACCGGGCTGGATGAAGCGATTGGCGCCGTGCTTGCGCACCACCAGCGCCTGGCCGCGGTCATCCAGGATGACCGCAGCCACGATGCGGATCGTGGCTGCGGCGTTGCTCACTTCAGGTTCTGCTCGAACAGCTTGAGGATGCGCTTGTACTGGTCCAGCCAGGAATCGGCGCGGACGTAGCCGTGGCGCTCCAGCGGGTACGGTGCGATCGACCAGTTGTCCTTGTGCAGTTCGATCAGGCGCTGGGTCAGGTTCACAGAGTCCTGGAAGAACACGTTGTCATCCATCATGCCGTGGGCGATCAGCAGGTTGTCCTGCAGGTTCTGCGCGTACTCGATCGGCGAGGACACGCGGTACGCCTCCGGATCGATGTCCGGGGTGTTGAGGATGTTGCTGGTGTAGCCGTGGTTGTATTGGTGCCAGTCGACCACCGGGCGCAGCGCGGCGCCGGCCTTGAAGGTGCCCGGCGAGCGGAACAGCGCCATGAAGGTCATGAAGCCGCCGTAGGAACCGCCGTAGATGCCGGCGTGGTCGCGGTCACCCTGCTGGGTGTCGACCAGCCAGTCCAGGCCGTCCTTGTAGTCTTCCAGTTCCGGGTGGCCCATGTTGCGGTAGATCGCCGTGCGCCAGTCGCGGCCGTAGCCCTCGCTGCCGCGGTAATCCATGTCCAGCACGATGTAGCCCTTCTGCACCAGCAGGTTGTGGAACATCTGCTCGCGGAAGTAGGCCGGGTAGCGCTGGTGCACGTTCTGCAGGTAGCCGGCGCCGTGCACGAACATCACGATCGGGTACTTCTTCCCCGGTTCCTTGTTTTCCGGTTCGTAGTACTTGGCCCAGACCACGCCGGCACCGTGCTTGGACGGCACCGCCACCAGCTTCGGCTGGATCCACTGGCGTGCCTTGTAGTCGGCGGTGCGGGTGTCGGTCAGAACACGGGCCTGGCCACCGGCGCTGGGCAGCACGGCCAGCTGCGGCGGCAGGTAGGCACCGGAGTAGCGCACCAGCAGCTGCTGGCCGTCCGGCGACAGCGAGAAGTCTTCCACGCCATTGAGGCTGGTCAGCTCGCGCACCTGGCGGGTGCCGGTATCGACCGCGCAGACTTCGTAGTCATGCGGGGCCTGCTGGTTGCACAGGAAGTAGAAGCCCTTGCCATCGGCCGACGGCACCGGCGCCGAGGTTTCCCACTTGCCGCTGGTCAGCGCCTGCGGCTTGGCGGTACCGGCCTGGGTGTACAGGTGCGAGAAGCCGGATTCCTCGGACAGCAGCCACAGCGTGCGGCCATCGGCCATCCAGCCGAAATCGTTGAAGCCCCAGTTGATCCAGGCGTTGTCGGTCAGGCGGTGGCGGTTCTGCACGCGGCCGTCGGCGGCGTTGACGCTGATGATCCAGCGGTCCTTGTTGTCGTTGGCACGCAGCATCACCGCGGCCTGCTGGCCGTCGGCGCTCCAGCGGATGCCGCCGCCCATGAAGTCACTCATCACCTGCACGCTGCGCTCGCCCTTCAGCGCGTCCTTGCCGGCCTTGCGGCGCAGTTCGGCCAGCGGGTCGGTGCTGATGCCCGGCAGGCCGGCCAGCGAGACCTTCTCGGCCTTGCCGGTGCGCACGTCCACGTACCACAGGGTGTGCGGTTCGAAGCCGTTGCGGCCGACGCGGGTGCGCGTGTCCTCGGTTTCCTCGTAGCCCGACTCGGTCACATACAGCGGCATCTTGCCGCCGCGGCCGTCATCGAAGTCCTTAGGCTTGGTCACCACGATCAGGTGGGTCAGGTCGGGCGACAGCACGCTGTCACCGATCTCCACGTCGGCGCCCAGGTACACCGGGCCCGGTGCGCGGGTCGGGTCGGCCTGGCGCCAGCGCTGGTCCTGGTCCTTCAGGGCTTCGCGCTGGTCACGGTCGCGGCGCAGGGTCTCCAGCGTGCGCAGCTGCTGGTCGCGCAGCACGTCGGCCTTCGGCGGCGTGCGGGGATCCTTCTCGGCCTTCAGGCTGGCCACCTGCTGCACGCCGCTGGCGGCGGTCCAGTGGAACCAGTTCTGGCCGACCCGCCAGATCACGCCGTTGTCGGCGGCGAAGTTCACGTTGCCCGCGCGCTCGTTGCTGCGGGTCAGCTGGGTCAGCGCGCCGCTGCGCAGGTCGCGCACGAACACGTCGCCATTGCGCACGAAGGCGCTGCGGCTGCGGCTGCGGTCGTAGACCGGCTCGGCCACGTCCAAGGTGCCGCGCTGGTCATCGGCCACCTGCGCGGCCACGCCACCGGCCAGCGGCTGGCGGAAGGTATCGCGCACCGGGCTGCCGTTGCGCTTGAGCTGGTATTCCACCTGCTGGCTGTTCCACGACCACCAGGCCTTCTCGACCGGCGGACCGATCCAGTCCGGGTCGGCCATGGCCTGTTCGATGGTGATCGGCGTCGGCGCGGCATGCGCAGCCGGTGCGGCCAGCACGGCCGACAGCAGGAGGGACAGGGGCAGCACTCGGGACATGGGCGGACGGCACCAGAAGAGGAAACCGGGCAAGCGTAGCAGCCGCAAGGGCCCGGGGCAGGGGCCACAGGTCATGGCAGCGGAATCGGCAAAATCCTGCAACCGGTGGCCGTGGTCGCGCATCCATTCTCCTGAACCCGCATCATCCACCGAACAGGAGCCCGACCATGCAGGAACTGATTCCGATCACCCTCTTCATCTGCATCGCCTACGCGATCCACGCCATTGCCGATGCCCGCGCGCGCAGCAAGCTGGTGGCCCCGCACGTGCCGGAGGAAGTGATCCGCTCATTGGCCGTGCTGGAAGAAGAACGCCGCCGCCAGGGCGCGCTGCGCTGGGGCATCAGCCTGGTCAGCCTGGCCGTGGCAATGGGCCTGCTGGAGGCGATCGGTGCACGCGAACTGACCTTCGGCGCCGCCGCCGCGATGGTCGGCAGTGCCGGCCTCGGCCAGCTGCTGGCCTGGCACTTCACCCGCCCCGCCACGCGCAAGGGCTGAGGCAGGCATGCCACGGGCACAGGGGACGCCCCGCGCATGAGTCTGCTGGGTGGAGCACTGGCTGCATTGCGGGGGCGTCGCCGCGACGTCGCCCCCGGGCCCATACCCGACGCGGATGACGACCGCGCCCTGGTCCGCGCCATCATCGATGGTTCGCAACCGGCGTTCGCGCAGCTGGTGCAGGCGTATCAGCGTACCTGCGCGCACGTGATCGGTCGCATGGTCGGCGACCGCGACCAGGTGGCCGACCTGCTGCAGGAAACCTTCCTGGCGGTGTTCCGTCAGTTGCACCGGTTCCGATTTGAATCTTCGTTGCGTACCTGGGTTTCGCGGGTGGCCTACACCACCGCGTTGCAGCACCTGCGACGGCGACGCCTGGAAGCGCAATGGATGGTAGCGGTGGAGGTGCCGGAAGAACTTGGCATCGGTGATGAAGGCCCGGGCCCGGCGGAACTGAGTGAGGTATTGCAGGCCGGGCGCCAGCTGGGCGCAGCACTGGAACGGCTGAGTGCGCCGCAGCGGCTGATCGTCGGGCTTCATTATCTGGAAGATTTCGATCTGGCCGAGATCGAACAGGTGACCGGGCTGGCACGCGGTACCATCAAGAGCCACCTGTTCCGCGCACGCCAGGTCCTGAAACAGGAACTGACGCGGCACGCCACCGCCGGAGAACTGCTGTGAACCCACCGACCGATCCCCGCGATGCGGAAGCGCGCGCGCTGGCACAGGCGTTGCGTGAGCCAGCGCAGCAGGAAGACGTGCCGGATGTGAGCGAGGCGCTGCAGAAGCGCATTGCCGCCGAGTCGCGCGACAGCGGTGTGGGCTATGTGGTGGTGCAGGTGCTGTTGTTTGGCGCACTGCTGGCTGCAGCGGCCTGGTATTTCTGGCACTGAGGCGCCTGCCGGGCGATGGGTCGCTCCAATCGCGGTGGTTGGATGCCGACCGTAGTCGGTGCCTGGGTGCGTGTGCCAACCAAGGTTGGCAGCTACCGGAGCGGACAATCGGTAGCGCTGGGCCGTGTCCGGCGGCCTTCACGCCGCCCTGCGACAAAGTGAAGCAGCGCGTCACCCGGTCGCATCCCACCTTGACGAAATCCTCCTAAAGTGGTCCGGTATCCCACCGGTCGCAGGCAGGAGGCGTCCCTTGGACGCGTTGTTGTTGTCCCGGATCCAGTTCGGATTCGTCATCAGTTTCCACGTGCTGTTCCCCGCCTTCACCATCGGTACGGCCAGCTGGTTGGCCTTCATCGAGTGGCGCTGGCTGCGCACGAAGTTGCCGGTGTGGCGCGAGCTGTATTTCTTCTGGCAGAAGATCTTCGCAGTGTCGTTCGGCATGGGCGTGGTCAGCGGCATCGTCATGGCCTTCCAGTTCGGCACCAACTGGCCGCGGCTGAGCGAGGTGGCCGGCACGGTCATCGGCCCGCTGCTGACCTACGAAGTGCTGACCGCGTTCTTCCTGGAAGCCAGCTTCCTTGGCGTGATGATGTTCGGTTGGGGCCGGGTCTCGCCGCGCCTGCATTTCCTGTCCACCTGCATGGTAGCGCTGGGCACGCTGTTCTCCACGTTCTGGATCCTGTCGTCCAACAGCTGGCTGCATACGCCGGCCGGCTACGAGATGGTCAACGGCATCGTGCATCCTGTGGACTGGTGGCAGGTGGTGTTCAACCCCTCGTTCCCGTACCGGCTGGCGCACATGGCGCTGGGCTCGTTCATCACCACCTGTTTCGTGATCGGTGGCGTGGGTGCGTGGTACCTGCGCAGGGGAACGCATGTGGAAGCGGGCCGACGCATGCTGATCGCGGCGGTGGCGTTCGCGGCGCTGACCGTGCCGGTGCAGATCTTCGTCGGCGACATGCATGGCCTGAACACGCTCAAGCACCAGCCGATGAAGATCGCGGCGATGGAAGCGCACTGGCATGAAACGAAGGAGGGCGAGGGCGTACCCCTGGTGGTGTTCGCGCTGCCCAACGAAAAGGAAGAGCGCAACGATTTCGAGGTGGCCATCCCGAAGCTGGGCAGCGTGATCCTCACCCACAGCCTGGACGGCACCTTCGATCCGCTGACCTCGGTACCGGCCAGTGAACGGCCGCCGGTGACGCCGGTGTTCTTCGCCTTCCGCATCATGGTTGGGCTGGGCACGCTGATGCTGCTGCTGGCCTGGGTGTCGGCCTTCCAGTTGTGGCGGAGGAAGCTGCTGGATTCGCCATGGCTGCTGCGCGGCTGGAACTGGATGCTGCCCAGCGGCTTCATCGCGCTGCTGTCGGGTTGGTTCGTCACCGAGATGGGCCGCCAGCCGTGGGTGGTGTATGGCGTGCTGCGCACCGCTGATGCGGTCGGCCCGCAGAGTGCATGGATGACCGCGCTGTCGCTGGGCGTTTACGTGGTCGGCTACGCGTTCGTGTTCGGCTGGGGCATCTGGTACCTGGTGAAGATCCTGCGTCATGGACCGCAGCCGCATGCCGAAGGACCATCGCTGGACCACGGCAGCCATACCCCGGCGCGCCCGTTGTCGGCGGCCGACGAACCGCTGGAGGAGCGCTGACATGGACCTGATGACTTGGCTGCCGGTGGCATGGTTCGCGGTGATCGGTTTCGGCGTACTGATGTACGTGGTGCTGGACGGCTTCGTGCTCGGCATCGGCATCCTCGCTCCGTTCGCCGAGGACGAGGAACAGCTGGACCTGATGATGAACACCGCCGCGCCGATCTGGGACGGCAACGAGACCTGGCTGGTGCTGGGCGGTGCCGGGCTGCTGGCGGCCTTCCCGAAGGCGTATGCGGTGCTGCTGTCGGCGTTGTACCTGCCGGTGCTGCTGCTGGTGGTGGCGCTGGTGTTCCGCGGCGTCGCCTTCGAGTTCCGCTTCAAGGCGCATCGATCACGCCGGCTGTGGAGCGTGGCGTTCGGCCTTGGCTCACTGCTGGCGACCTTCGCCCAGGGCGTGATCCTCGGCACCCTGGTGCAGGGCATCCCGCTGGTGGACGGTGTCTATCAGGGCGGACCGTTCGCCTGGTTCAGTCCGTTCGCGATGCTTACCGGCGCCGCGCTGGTGGCCGGCTACGCGTTGCTGGGCAGCACCTGGCTGATCCTGAAGACCGGAGGGCGCGTGCAGGCGCTGGCGCGACAGATGACCCGGCCGCTGGTGGTGGCGGTGATCGCGGCGATGGGCCTGGTCAGCAGCTGGCTGCCGTTCCTCGACTCGCGGTTGATGGCGCGTTGGTTCAGCGACGGCAACTTCTGGTGGCTGTCGCCGGTACCGCTGCTGACCCTGGCAGTGGCGGCCGCGCTGTGGCGCAGCGCCACCCATCCACGCCGTGACCTGCCGCCGTTCCTGCTCAGCCTGGCGCTGTTCGTGCTCGGCTTCCTCGGCTTGGTGCTGGGCATGTGGCCGTACCTGCTGCCGCCGTCGATGACGCTGTGGCAGGCCGCCGCGCCGGCCTCCTCGCTGGGCTTCACGCTGGTGGGGCTGGTCATTCTGTTGCCGGTCATCCTGGGCTATACGGCCTGGTCCTATCGGGTATTCCGCGGCAAGGTGCACGCCGACACCGGTTACCACTGATCGATTGAAGGCGGGGCCGGCCGTTGCCGGGCCCCGCGTTGGGGAATGTGAAACCTGCACACCCTGCGCGGGACGTGCTAGCGTGCGCTCCTTTCCGGCGGCCAGGGGGGCAGCCGGCGACGTCCTGGACGGACGCGCGGCTGCAGGAATGGGGGCCGCCGCGCGTCGCCGTAATGGCTCGTGCCTATCGTTCTCCCGTTGAAGCACCAACGCTAAATGATTGAATTCTCCATCGTCGACTGGGCCGCGTGGGCGCCCGGCCTGAGCGAGCGTAGCCAGTGGCTGGGCTGGGCCGATGCGCCGTACCTGCCGCATGGCGGGGATACGCCGGCATTGGCGGAGGTTCCGGCAATGCAACGCCGTCGTATCGAGCGGTTGGGCCGCATGGCGATCCAGGCCGCGTGCTGGTGCGAGGATGGGCAGGGGGCCGACAGCGACGTGCCGCTGGTGTTCGCCAGCCGCCATGGCGACGTCGCACGTTCGATGGACCTGTTGGGTGCGCTGGTCGGCGACCAGCCGTTGTCGCCCACTGGATTCGGCCTGTCGGTGCACAACGCGATCGCCGCGCTGTATTCCATCGCCCGCGGCCATCGCGGCAACTACCTGGCATTGGCTGCCGGCCAGGCCACGGTCGAGGCCGCGTGCCTGGAGGCCGTTGGCCTGCTGGCTGATGGCGCCCGCGAGGTGCGGGTGGTGGTCTACGAATCTCCGCTTCCTGAAATTTACGCGACGTTCGCCGACGAACCCGACCCGTTCTTTGCGTGGTGCTGGCGGTTGACCGCGCCCGCCGCGGGCCACCCGACGCTTTCTCTGCAGTGGCAGCCGGCCGAAGAACAGGCCACTTCTGCGCCGGGCTTGCTGCCGCATGCGCTGGACCTGCACCGCTTCCTGTTGTCCGGCGCGTCGGCGCTGGAGCACGTGGCCCACGGCCAGCGCTGGCGCTGGGGCCGCCGTGAGTGAGCTGCTGCGCCGCCTCGATCACGCCTGGCGGGTGTTCGGCACCGGCCTGAGCTTTGCTGCGTTTGGCCTCGGCGGGCTGCTGCTCGGCGTCCTGGTGATGCCGGTGCTGCTGCTGATGCGGGACCCGGTGGCCCGTCGCCGGCGCGCCCGGCGCGTGGTCCAGGCCGCCTTTGCCAGCCATGTCCGGCTGATGTGCCGGCTGGGGGTGATGACCCTGCAGATCGAAGGCCGGGAACGCCTGCAGCGCGACGGTTTGCTGGTCCTGGCCAATCACCCGACCCTGATCGACGTGGTCTGCCTGATTTCGTTGCTGCCCAACGCCGATTGCGTGGTCAAGCGGGCCGTGGCCTGCAACCCGTTCATGCGTGGTCCGGTGCGCGCGGCCGGCTACATCTCCAACGATGACGGCGCTGGCCTGGTGGACGATTGCGTAGCGGCGGTGCAGGCCGGCGGCACCCTGGTCATCTTCCCGGAAGGCACCCGCAGCGTGCCCGGGCAGCCGCCGCGGCTGCAGCGCGGCGCGGCCAACATCGCCGTGCGTGGCCGGCTGGACATCACCCCGGTGCGGATCACCTGTACCCCCCCGACCCTGACCAAGGGGCAGAAGTGGTATCGTGTCCCCTCACGTCGCTTTCACGTTCGGCTGCAGATCGGCGAAGATATCCCGATCGCGCCTTTCCTGGCCGAAGACGACTCGCCAAGGGGGGATGCCTTGGCGGCACGCCGCGTTACCGAGCACCTTTCTCGTTATTTCGACCTGTCTGGAGAGCCGCCCCGTGCAAGCACTTGAGCACGAGATCAAGGAATTGATCATTTCCTCCCTTTCGCTGGAGGACATCACGCCGGAGGACATCGATCCGACCGCGCCGTTGTTCGTCGAAGGCCTTGGCCTGGATTCGATCGACGCGCTGGAGCTGGGCCTGGCGCTGCAGAAGAAGTACGGTGTCAGCCTCTCGGCCGACTCGGAAGAAACCCGTCGCCATTTCTCCAGCGTGCGCGCGCTCGGCGAGTTCGTCGCCGCCCGCCAGTCGTAACGGCGCCAGGAATTGCCATGACCAAGAATGAACTGTTCGAACGCATCGTCAGCATCCTGACCGACAGCTTCGAGATCGAAACCGCCCGGATCACCCCCGAGGCCCGCCTGTACGACGACCTGGATATCGACAGCATCGATGCGGTCGACCTGATCGTGCAGCTCAAGCCGCTGCTTGGCCGCAACCTGCAGCCGGAAGCGTTCAAGGCCGTGCGCACCGTACAGGACATCGTCGATGTCGTGCACGGGCTGCTGCCGGACCAGGCAGCCGCCTGACCGCAGCGCCGGCGGCTCCGCCATGGCACGCGCACGCACGTTCGTGGTGGCTGCGATTTCGCTGGCCTACCCGGTGCTGGTGTACCTGGCGATGGGCCGTTTCGAGCCACGCTGGCTGTCGCTGCTGCTGTTCACCCTGGCCCTGCTGCGTGCGCTGAGTACGCGCCAGCCGCTGTGGTGGGCCGCTGCCGCGGGTACCGGCCTGCTGGCCGTGCTGGCCACCGTGCTCAACCAGGCCCTGCCGCTGAAGCTGTACCCGGCGTTGGTGAACGTGGTGATGCTGGCGGTGTTCGGCACCAGCCTGCGCTTCGGCCCGCCGCTGGTGGAACGCCTGGCGCGGTTGCAGGAGCCGGACCTGCCGGCGTTCGCGGTGGCCTATACCCGCCGCGTTACCCAGGTGTGGTGTGGCTTCTTCGTTCTCAACGGCAGCCTGGCCCTGCTGACCGCGCTTTACGCGTCGGACCGGGTCTGGATGCTCTACAACGGATTGTTGGCGTACGTGATGATGGGCGTGTTGTTTGCAGGTGAGTGGCTGGTGCGGCGGCGGGTCAAGGCGGCGCACGCGCATGGCTGAGTGGATCGCCCTGGACCGGCTGCTGGTGGACCCGCAGCCGCAGCGCCGCATCGGCCTCTGCGAAGGCGAGGTGATCGATCACCCCCACTTCCGCCAGCGGGTGCTGGCCTGGCGCGCGGCCTTTGCCGCCGCCGATGGTCGCGACTGGGCGCTGTACTTCGATGACGCGGTGGCCTTCGCGGCGGCGCTGTTCGGTGCCTGGCATGCCGGCAAGCGGGTGTTCCTGGCCGCCGACAACCTGCCGGCCACGCTGCAGGCGCTGCAGCCACAGGTGAGCGGTTTCGCCGGTGATGTTTCCGCCGACTACCGACCGCTGGTTGCCCCCGCCGTTGGCGTGGACGGCGAACTGCAGGTGCTGGACGAGCGCGCCTGCGAGCTGTGCGTGTTCACCTCCGGCAGCACCGGCCAGCCCAGTGCGATCAACAAGCGCATGGACCAGCTGGCGCGCGAAGTGGATGCGCTGCAGGCTGCGTTCGGCGCGCAGCTGGAAGGCGTGCAGGTGCATGGCACGGTGTCCCACCAGCACATCTACGGCCTGCTGTTCCGCGTGCTGTGGCCGCTGGCCGCCGGCCGCCTGATCCATCCGCGCCGGTTCTTCCACGAAGACCTAGTAGGCGCGCTGGCTGGTACCGACACGGTGCTGGTGGCGACGCCAGCCCACCTCAAGCGCCTGCCTGAGCAGCTCGACTGGGCCAGCCTGCACGGCCGCCTGCGCGCGGTGTTCTCCTCCGGTGGCCCACTGCCGGAAGAAGCTGCACGCCAAGTACGGCAGTGGCTGGGCGTGGCACCGACCGAGGTTTACGGCAGCAGCGAGACCGGTGGTATCGCCTGGCGCCGCTGGGACACCGACCTGCCGCCGTGGCAGCCGCTGCCGGGTGTGCGGTGGCGCATCGAGGATGGCTGCCTGGCCGTCGCCTCGGCGCATCTGGAAACCCTCGACTGGTGGCGCACCCAGGACCGCGTGGAAGCCTTGACCGATGGCCGCTTCCGCCTGCTGGGCCGTGCCGACCGTATCGTCAAGATCGAAGAGCGCCGCGTTTCGCTGGATGCGCTCGAACGCGCGCTGCGCGAAGACGCCGAAGTGGACGACGTGCGCGTGCTGGTCCTGCCAGGACAGCGTGAGCAGCTGGCAGCCGTGGTGGTACCGGCCGATCCGGCGCTGCTGGAAGGCGGTGACGTCGCGCGCCGTGCGCTGGGCCAGCGCCTTGGCGCGCGCCTGGCACAGGCACATGACGCGGTCACCCGGCCGCGCCGCTGGCGCTTGGTGCAGGCGCTGCCAATCAACGCACAGGGCAAGGTCACCTAGGCGGCACTGGCGGCGCTGTTCCAGCCGCTGATGCCGGTGCCGGTCTGGGACCGCCGCGATGCCGCCAGCGCCACCCTGCGCATGACCCTCGACCCGGCGCTGCGGCCGTTCCAGGGCCACTTCCCGCAGGCGGCGATCCTGCCCGGCGTGGCGCAGCTGGACTGGGCCGTGCGTTTTGGCCGCCAGGTGTTCAGCATGCCGGCCGGATTCCTGCGCATGGATGCGGTGAAGTTCCAGCACGTGGCACGCCCGGGTGATGAGCTGACCCTGCAGCTGGACTGGGATGCCACACGCAATGTGCTGGCCTTCCGCTACACCTCCAGCCACGGTGTGCACGCCAGCGGCAAGGTGGTCTTCGCCGATGCGGACTGATCCGGCCGTTGCCGGTGCCGCGTTCGCGCCACTGGTGGTGATCCCCGTCTACGACCACGAGCACGCCATCGCGGCGGTGGTCGACGGTGTGCAGGCCGCCGGCCTTCCGTGCCTGCTGGTCGACGATGGCTCGCATGAGGCGTGCGCGGCGGTGCTGCGCTCGCTGGCGCAGCGCCATGGCGTCGACCTGCTGCGCCTGGACATCAACCAGGGCAAGGGTGGTGCGATGCTGGCCGGTTTTGCCGAAGCCGCCGCGCGTGGCCACAGCCACGTGCTGCAGATCGACGCCGACGGCCAGCACGATACCGCCGACCTGCCGCGCTTCATCAAGGCGGCGCGTGCGCACCCGGGTGCGGTGATCTGCGGCATTCCGGCCTACGACGCCAGTGTTCCCAAGGCGCGCCTGTATGGCCGCTATGCGACCCACGTCTGGGTCTGGATCAACACGCTGTCGCTGCACCTGCGCGACACCATGTGCGGCTTCCGCGTGTATCCACTGCCGCCGGTGCTGCGCCTGGTCGATGAAGAGACCATCGGCCGACGCATGGATTTCGATACTGAAGTGATGGTTCGCCTGTACTGGCGGCAGGTGCCGGTCGAACACCTGGCCACGCGTGTGACCTATCCCGCCGATGGCGTATCGCACTTCGATGTGTGGCGCGACAACGTGCGTATCAGCCGCATGCACACCCGCCTGTTCTTCGGCATGCTCTGGCGCGCACCGCGCCTGCTGTGGCGCCGCCTGCGGGGGCAGTGCTGAGATGGCGGCCGCGCAGGGCGCCCCGCACTGGGCCGACATCGGCGAATCGACGTCGGTGGCCGGCGTGCTGTTCCTGTGCTGGGTGCACCGCTGGTTCGGGCGCTGGCCGTTCCGCCTGTGCGTGTGGCCGGTGGTGGCCTGCCATTGGCTGGGCAACCGTGTTGGCCGCCAGGCCTCGATGCAGTACCTGCAGCGCCTGCAGGCACACAGCGGTGTGCTGGGCCGCGCGCCGACCCGGCGCGACAGCCTGCGCCACTTCTTCGCCTTCGCCGACACGATGCTGGACAAGATCCTCGGACTGGGCGGGCGCTATCCGGCCGAACGCATCCACCTGCATCGCGACCTGGTGCTGCAGAAGATCGCGCGCCGTGAAGGCGGGCTGATCCTGACCGCACACATCGGCTGCCTGGAACTGTGCCAGGTGCTGGCCGAGCAGGTGCCGGGTTTCCGCATCACCGTGCTGGTGCATACCGCACATGCGCAGCGCTTCAACCGCCTGCTGCAGCGGCTCGACCCGCTGGCGGCGGTAGAACTGGTGCAGGTGACCGAAATGGGAGCGGCCACCGCGATGATGCTGGCCGAGCGCGTGGCGGCCGGTGGCTTCGTCGCCATTGTTGGCGACCGCACGCCTGTGCAGGGCGGCCGCAGCGTCACCGCCGATTTTCTCGGCCATCGCGCCCCGTTCCCGATCGGTGCCTATGTGCTGGCCGCAGCGCTGGGCTGCCCGGTCTACACCATGGCCTGCCTGCACCAGGGCGAAGGCTATAGCGTGGCATTCGAACAGTTCGCCGAACGCATCGTGCTGCCCCGTGGCTCGCGCGACGCGGCACTGGCCGAACAGGCACAGCGCTTCGCGCGTTGGCTGGAACTCCAGGTCATCCAGTCCCCGTTGGACTGGTTCAATTTCTTCCCCTTCTGGGATCAGGCTCCGCATGACGACTGACGCCGTACCCGTGTGCCGCTTTGGCGATGCACCGTTGACCATCGAAGACGTGGCGGCCCTGGCCCAGCGCCAGTGCGAGGCCGCACTGAGCGACGCGCCGGCGTTCCGCGCGCACATCCAGCGCGGCGCCGATTTCCTCGACCGCCTGCTGCGCGAGGATGGCGTGATCTACGGCGTGACCACCGGCTATGGCGACTCGTGCACGGTGAACATCCCGCCGGCACTGGTGGCTGAGCTGCCGCACCATCTGTACACCTATCACGGCTGCGGCCTGGGCCGTTACCTGGACCCGGTTGAAACCCGCGCGGTGCTGGCGGCGCGCCTGGCCTCGCTGGTGCGCGGCATGTCCGGCGTCAGCGTGCCGCTGCTGGAAGGCCTGGCCACGCTGCTGCAGCACGACGTGCTGCCGATGATTCCGGCCGAAGGCTCGGTGGGTGCCAGTGGTGACCTGACCCCGCTGTCGTACGTGGCGGCGGTGCTGTGCGGTGAGCGCGAGGTACTGTTCGAAGGCCAGGTGCAGCCGGCCGGCCCGGTGCTGGCGAAGATCGGCATGACCCCGCTGAAGCTGCGGCCGAAGGAAGGCCTGGCGATCATGAACGGCACCGCGGTGATGACCGGCCTGGCCTGCCTGGCCTGGCAGCGTGCCGATTACCTGGCCCGCATGGCTACGCGCCTGACCGCGTTCAACGTACTGGCCAGCGACGGCAACGCGCACCACTTCGACCAGACCCTGTTCGCGGCCAAGCCGCACCCGGGCCAGGGCCGCATCGCCGCGCGCCTGCGCAGCGACCTGCACAGCGAGCGTCCGCCGCGCAATGAACAGCGCCTGCAGGACCGTTACTCGCTGCGCTGCGCACCGCACGTGATCGGCGTGCTGGAGGACAGCCTGCCGTTCCTGCGCCAGCTGATCGAGACCGAGCTGAACAGCGCAAACGACAATCCGCTGATCGACGCCGACGGCGAGCGCATCCTGCACGGTGGCCACTTCTACGGCGGCCACATCGCGCTGGCGATGGACACCCTGAAGAACACCGTGGCCAATGTTGCCGATCTGCTCGACCGGCAGCTGGCACTGGTGGTCGATGCCCGCTACAACCATGGCCTGCCGGCCAATCTGTCGGCGGCCACCGGCCCGCGCGCGGCGATCAACCATGGCCTGAAGGCACTGCAGATCAGCGTGTCGGCCTGGACCGCCGAAGCGCTGAAGCAGACCATGCCGGCCTCGGTATTCTCGCGTTCCACCGAATGCCACAACCAGGACAAGGTCAGCATGGGCACCATCGCCGCGCGCGACTGCCTGCGTGTGATCGAACTGACCGAGCAGGTGGTGGCCGCGATGCTGATTGCCGCGCGCCAGGGCTTGGCCCTGCGCGAGCGGGTTGGCCTGAATGCGCAGCTGCATGGCAGTCTGGCCGACATGTACGCCGACCTGGGGCAGCGCATCGCCCTGGTCGAAGAAGACCGCGCGCTGGATCGCGAACTGCGGGAACTGCTGGTGGAGATCCGCGCGCAACGCTGGGAACTGTATGCCGGTGAATGAACACACGGAACTGGTCGGGGAAATCACCCTGACCCCCGCCTTCCATGACTGCGATCCGATGAACGTGGTCTGGCATGGCAACTACTTCAAGTACTTCGAGATCGCGCGCTGCGCGCTGCTCGGCCGCTACGACTACGACTACCCGCAGATGCTCGAATCGGGCTACCTGTGGCCGGTGGTCGATGCGCGGGTGAAGTACGTGCGCCCGCTGCTGTTCAACCAGGCGCTGCGCGTGGTCGCGCGCATCGTGGAATGGGAGAACCGGCTGAAGATCGAGTACGAGATTCTCGATGCGGAAAGCGGCCAGGTGCTGACCCGCGCGATGACCATCCAGGTCGCGGTGGACGCGGCCAGCAAGGAAATGCTGTACCAGTGCCCGCCGGTACTGTGGGAACGCCTGGGAGTGCCTGCGCCGTGACGATGCTTGCCCGTGTTTCGAGCGTGCTGCTGTGCGCGCTGCTGCTGGTGGCCGTACCGCGTGTACAGGCGGCCGACCCCGCCGTCGATGCGATCACCCAGGCGGTGGCGCGGCCCGACGTGCTGCGTGGCCAGTTCAGCCAGGGAAAACAGGTCAGCGGCTTCAAGAACCCACTGCGCTCGCAGGGCCGGTTCGTGGTCGCGCGCCAGCACGGCGTGATCTGGACCACGCTCAAGCCCTTCCCTTCTGAAGTGGTGGTCACTGCCGACCGCATCCTCAGCCGCCAGCGCGATGGCAGCACCGGCGTCGAGCTCGACGCGCGGCAGCAGCCGGCGATGCGCTCGGTCAACGCGATCATGTTCGCGCTGATGAGCGGCGACGTGCAGGCGCTGTCCAGCCAGTTCAATGTTGCTGCCAGCCGCGAAGGGCAGGGCTGGCGCCTGCGCCTGACACCGAAGTCGGCAATGCTGGCCAAGGCCTTCGAATCGCTGACCTTGCAGGGTGACCGCTATGTGCGCCAGGTGGAGATCGTCGAGGCCAACAAGGACCGCACGCAGATCCAGTTCAGCGCGTTGAGCGAGGCCCCGGCCACGTTGAACCCCGATGAGGCACGCCGCTTTGAGTGACGCCGTGGCGTTGAACGCGCCGGACCGGTTGCGGCGCTGGTGGCACTGGCTGGGCATCGCCTGGCTGGTGCTGCTGCTGGCGCTGGGCGCGCAGCAGTGGCACCTGTGGAGCCAGCAGTCGCGGATCGACACCGACATCCTCGCGCTGCTGCCGCAGGATGCGCATGACCGCCTGTTGAGCGATGTCACCCGGCGCATCGCCGATGGCAGTTCGCGGCAGGTGGTGGTGCTGCTCGGCAGCCAGGATGGCACCGCCGCCAAGCGCGCGCAGGCGGCGTTCGCCGCGGCGATGGCTGCCGATGCCGACAGCGCGTTGCTGGTGCCCAGCGGGTCCATCGAGGGCTGGTTCGATGAGGCGCGCGCGTTCTACGCGCCGTACCGCGATCGCCTGCTGACTCCCAGCCAGCGCAACCAGCTGCAGAACAGCGAAACCGGGGCACTGGCCGAGCAGGCACTGGCTGCGCTGTACGGCCCGATGGGCGCGCCGCGCCTGACCGACTGGCGGCAGGACCCGCTGTCGCTGTGGCCGCAGTGGTGGCAGCAGCAGGCGCAGGGTCGGGCCTGCGCCTGGGCGATGACGGCCTGCTCGAGGCCGAGGGCAAGCATTGGGCGGCGCTGCAGTTCGATACGCCGGGTTCGGCGTTCCAGCTTGATGGCGAGCGCCATCTTGATGGCCTGCTGGAACGTGCCGGGAAGGCGGCCAAGGCGGTCGCGCCGGAGCTGGAAATCCTGCATGCCGGCGTGCCGTTGCACGCCGAAGCCGCTGCCGTACAGGCCAACCGGGAGATCAACACCATCGGCTGGGGCTCGCTGGCCGCGGTGCTGCTGCTGGTGTGGCTGGCGTTCCGTTCGCTGCGCCCGATCCTGCTGGTGGCCGCCTCGCTGCTGATCGGCTGCGGCGTGGCGCTGGCGGTCACCGTGCTGGTGTTCGGCAAGGTGCACGTGCTGACCCTGGTGTTCGGCGCGTCGCTGGTGGGCGTGGCCGAGGACTACGGCATCCACTGGTTCGCCTCGCGCCAGGCCGAGCCGGCCGATCGCCGCTGGAAACTGCTGCGGCACCTGTTGCCGGGCCTGTGGCTGGCCCTGCTGACCAGCGCGCTGGCCTATCTGGCGCTGGGCCTGGCGCCGTTCCCGGGCCTGCGCCAGATGGCGCTGTTCTCGGTGGTCGGCCTGGCCGCCGCCTTTCTCACGGTGATCTTCTGGTTCCCGTGGCTGGATGGCGGCGAGATCCGCCAGACCCGTTTCTCGCAGTGGCTGGGCAATACGCTGGAGCGATTCCCGCGCCTGCACGGCCGCCGTCCGGTGGCGATCTTCGTGGTGGCTGCGCTGGCGCTGTCCGCAGTGGGCATCGCGCGCCTGCAGAGCAACGACGACCTGCGCAGCCTGCAGTCGTCGCCGCCGGCGCTGATGGCCCAGCAGATCCGCCTGAGCCAGCTGCTGGGCATGCCCAGCCCGGCGCAGTTCTACCTGGTGCAGGGCGCCGATGCGGCGCAGCTGCTGCAGCGCGAAGAGGCATTGACCGAACGCCTGCGTGCACTGGCTGACGACAAACGCATCGGCGGCTACCGCGCGATCAGCGACTGGTTGCCGTCGCCCGCGCGCCAGCAGGCCGATGCGGCGCTGACCGCGAAGGTGGAACCGGGCGTGCTGGATGCCGTGTCCGAGGCGGTGGGCGAGCCGCTGCAGCGACCGCAGTTCGCGGCTGCGCCGCTTACTGCCGAGGCCTTCCTTGCCTCGCCGGCGTCGCAGCCGTTCCGCCACCTGTGGGTGGGTGAGGTCGGTGGGCAGATGATCAGCGTGGTGATGGTTGATGACCTGTCGCGCGCCGATGCCCTGGCCACGCTGGAAGGTGCCGCCGAAGGCCTGCCCGGCGTGCGCTGGGTAGACCGCACCTCTGATTTCTCCAAGCTGCTGGGCCACTACCGCAAGCTGATGGGCGGGCTGCTGCTGGTCGGCATTGCACTGGTGTTCGGTGCGCTGTGGCTGCGCTACCGCCGCCAGGCCTGGCGCGTGTTTGCCCCGACCCTGATTGCCGGCGCGCTGACCCTTGGGCTGCTGGGCCTGTTCGGCCAGCCGCTGCAGCTGTTCAACGTACTGGCGCTGATGCTGCTGCTGGGCATGGGCATCGACTACGGCATCTTCCTGATCGAGCACCGTGGCGATGCCAGTGCATGGCTGGCGGTGTGCGTGGGCGCGGCCAGCACCTGGCTGTCGTTCGGCCTGCTGGGCCTGTCGCAGACCCCGGCGCTGCGCGCGTTCGGCCTGACCCTGCTGTTCGGCATCGGTCTGGTCTGGCTGATCTCGCCGCTGTTCCGGCCGCCGCCGCACGATCTGCCGCCAGCCTGAGCCCGCCTTCCGCTTTTCTTCTTTCCCTCTGATCGAGCAACAAGGACGCCCCGATGAGTACTGCTGTGGATGCTGTCGAACGCACTGAAATCCTGATCATCGGCGCGGGCCCGGCCGGCTCCGTCGCCGCGGCGATGCTGCGCCAGCAGGGCCGCCAGGTGCTGATGCTGGAGCGCCAGCAGTTCCCGCGCTTCTCCATCGGCGAAAGCCTGCTGCCGCAGAGCATGGAGTACATCGAAGCGGCCGGGCTGCTGCAGGACGTGGTCGAGGCCGGTTTCCAGTACAAGAACGGCGCGGCTTTCGTGCACGGTGAAGCACGTACCGCCTTCGATTTCCGGAAGAAGTTCTCGCCGGGCTGGGGCACCACCTACCAGGTGCAGCGCGCCGACTTCGACAACGTGCTGGCACGCGGCGCCGAGCGCATGGGAACCACGCTGCGCTTCGGTGATGAAGTGCTGTCGGTCGAACCCGGTGAACAGCCGGCGGTGAACGTGCGCCGCCCGGATGGCAGCGAATACCGCATCGAAGCCGACTTCATCCTCGATGCCTCCGGCTTTGCGCGCCTGCTGCCGCGCCTGCTGCAGCTGGAGTCGCCGTCCAACTTCCCGGTGCGCGGCGCGATCTTCTGCCACGTGCGCGACAACATCCCGGCCGAAGCGGACTTCGACCGCAACAAGATCCTGATCACCACCCACCCCGAGCACATCGACGTCTGGTACTGGACGATTCCGTTCTCCAACGGCTGCTGCTCGCTGGGCGTGGTCGCCGAGCCGTCGTTCTTCGAGCGCTACCAAGGCGACGACCTGCAGAAGCTGCAGGCCATCGTCGGCGAGGACCCCAACCTGACCGGGCTGCTGGCCAATGCCGAATGGGCGGTGCTGCCGGTGCGCCGCATCACCGGCTACTCGGCCAATGTCAGCTCGCTGTGGGGCCCGGGCTATGCGCTGCTGGGCAACGCCGGCGAGTTCCTCGACCCGGTGTTCTCGTCCGGCGTGACCATTGCCTTCAAGTCCGCGCAGCTGGCCAGCGAGTGCCTCAAGCGCCGCTATGCCGGTGAAACCGTGGACTGGGAGGCGGAGTTCTCCAGGCCGCTGCGCGCGGGCGTGAAGACCTTCCGTCGCTTCGTGGAAAGCTGGTACCAGGGCGGCTTCCAGAAGATCATCTACCACCCGCAGCAGCAGCCGGAAGTACGCAACATGATCAGTTCCATCCTGGCCGGATACGCCTGGGACACCAACAACCCGTATGTGGCCGACGAGAGTGGCCGCCGCATGCGCGTGCTGGAGGAACTGTGCAGCGCCTGATCTTCCGTACTGCGGCCCTGCTGCTGTGCCTGCTGCTGGCCGCCTGTGCCGGGCGCATGCCCAAGCCACAGGTGGAGCTGCCGCCGCTGCGCCTGTCGCCGACCAGCCTGCCGGCGCCGCTGGCGCTGCAGCAGCAGCTGCACTTCCGCTTCGGCAGCCACGAGCGCGACCTCGATGCGCTGCTGGAAGCCGACACCCAGCAGGTACAGCTGGCGGTGCAGGCGATGGGCCAGACCGGCGTGCGCCTGCAATGGGACGGCCGACAGCTGACCCAGCAGCGTGCGCCGTGGTTGCCGCCGCAGGTGCGTGCCGAGCGTGTGCTGGATGACCTGCAGTTCGCGCTGTGGCCGACCGCCGCCATCGCTGCCGCGCTACCGGCCGGCTGGCAGGTCAGCGACGACGGCCAGCAGCGCAGCCTGTCGCGCGATGGCGTGGTGTGGCTGCAGCTGCAACGGCTGGACGATGGCAGCGTGCAGCTGGAGAACCGCGCCGAAGGCTATGCACTGCGCATCGAATCGATCGACATGGCCGGGCAGGACCGATGAGTGCACCGATCTACCTGAACGACCTGGGCGTGGTCTGCGCGCTCGGCGAGGGCCGCGCCGCGGTGGCGTCGGCGATGTTCGCCGACGTGCCGGGCGGGCTCAGCGACAACGACCACCTGCTGCCGGGGCGCACCCTGGCGCTGGGCGAAGTGCGCACGCCGCTGCCGGCGCTGGAGGACCTGCCGGCCGCCCTGCGCGGGCGCAACAACGCGCTGCTGGAGGTGGCCCTGGTGCAGATCGCGCCGGCGGTAAGCGCCGCCATCGCCCGCCACGGTGCCGAGCGCGTGGCGGTGGTGCTGGGCACCAGCACTTCGGGCATCGGTGAATCCGAGCAGGCGCTGCGCACCCACGCCGAACAGGGCCAGTGGCCGCCGGGGTTCGACTACGCCCAGCAGGAAATGGGCACCGCCGCGCAGTTCGTGCGCCAGCGCAGTGGCGCGCAGGGGCCGGCCTGGACCCTGTCCACTGCCTGCTCGTCCAGCGCCAAGGCGCTGATGTCGGCCGCGCGCATGCTGCGCGCCGGCATCGTCGATGCGGTCATCGCCGGCGGTGCCGACTCGCTGTGCCGCTTCACCGTGGCTGGCTTCAGCGCGCTGGAATCGGTGTCGGCGTCGCGTTGCAACCCGTTCTCGCAGCACCGCGCCGGCATCAACATCGGCGAAGGCGCGGCACTGTTCCTGCTCACCCGCGAGCCGGGTCCGGTGTGCCTGGCCGGGTGGGGCGAATCGGCCGACGCCCACCACATGTCGGCGCCCGATCCGCAGGGCCTGGGCGCCATCGATGCCCTGCAGCAGGCGCTGCAGCGCGCCGGCTGGGCCACCGATGAAGTGGACTACGTGAACCTGCATGGCACCGCCACCGGGCACAACGATGCGATGGAAAGCCTTGCGGTTTCGCAGGTGCTGGGCAACGGCGTTCCGGCCAGTTCGACCAAGCCGCTGACCGGCCATACGCTGGGCGCGTCAGGCGCGATCGAAGCCGCACTGTGCTGGATCCTGCTGGCCGAGAATCCGCAGCAGCAGCTGCCGCCGCACTGGTGGGACGGCGTGGCCGATCCCGCGCTGCCGACGCTGACGCTGGTCGCACCCGCCACGTGCCTGGCACAGCCGCCGCGGCGGGTGCTGAGCAATTCGTTCGCCTTCGGCGGCAGCAATGCCGTACTGGCGCTGGAGCGCCGATGAACATGCTGTATGCGATTGAAGAGGTGGTGCCGCACCGCCAGGACATGTGCCTGCTGGAGCGCATCACGCACTGGGACCAGGACGCCATCGAGGCCGAACTGGTGGTGCCCGAGGCCGGCCTGTTCGTGGAAAACCACGAAGTGCCGGCTTGGGTGGGCATCGAGTACATGGCGCAGGCCATCGCGGCCTGGGCCGGCTGCCGTGCGCGTGCGGCCGGCAAGCCGCCGCAGCTCGGTTTCCTGCTCGGCAGCCGCCGCTACAACAGCGCGCGCAGCAGCTTCCCCAGCGGCTCGCGACTGCGTGTACAGGCGCGCTGCGAGCTGTTGGGTGACAATGGATTGGGGATGTTCGCCTGCCGCATCCTGGCGGGCGAGGACGAATGGGCGACAGCCAACGTGTCGGTGTTCGAACCGTCCGATGCGATGGCCTATCTGGAGAGTGGACAGGCATGACAGGGAATCGAAGCGTGCTGGTGACCGGCGCCAGCCGGGGCATCGGCCGGGCCATTGCGCTGCGCATCGCGCGCGATGGCTTCGACGTGGTGGTGCATTGCCGCAGCCGCCTGGATGAGGCACAGGCCGTGATGGCCGAGATCCACGCATTGGGCCAGCAGGCCCGCGTGCTGATGTTCGACGTGGCCGATCGAGAGGCCGCACGCGCCGTGCTGGAGGCCGATGTCGAAGCGCACGGCGCGTATTACGGCGTGGTCTGCAATGCCGGCATCGCCCGCGATGGCGCCTTCCCGGCACTGTCGGCCGACGATTGGGACCAGGTCATCCACACCAACCTGGATGGCTTCTACAACGTACTGCATCCGCTGATCATGCCGATGGTGCGGCGGCGCAAACCGGGCCGCATCGTCACCCTGTCGTCGGTGTCCGGCCTGGCCGGCAACCGCGGGCAGGTCAACTACAGTGCCGCCAAGGCCGGCATCATCGGCGCCACCAAGGCCCTGGCGCTGGAACTGGCCAGCCGCCAGATCACCGTCAACTGCGTGGCCCCGGGCCTGATCGAGACCGAAATGCTCAACGACGAAGTGGTTGAACACGCGCTCAAGCTGATTCCGGCCGGCCGTGTCGGCCGTCCCGACGAAGTGGCGGCCACGGTGGCGTTCCTGCTGTCCGAGCCGGCCGGCTACATCACCCGCCAGGTGATCTCGGTGAACGGAGGCATGCTCTGATGGCCGCCGATCGTCGCGTAGTGGTGACCGGCGCGTCCGCGATCAGTCCGCTCGGCCATGACTGGCCGACCATCGAAGCGCACCTGCGCAGCTGCCGCAACGCGGTGCGCACGATGCCCGAATGGGATGTCTACGCCGGCCTGAACACCAAGCTGGCCGCGCCGGCGCAGGACTTCGAGCTGCCGCCGAACTACAACCGCAAGACCACCCGCTCGATGGGCAAGGTGGCGATCATGTCGGTGCGCGCCACCGAAGTGGCGCTGCGCGAGGCCGGCCTGCACGAGCACCCGGTGCTGCGCAGCGGCCGCACCGGCGTGGCCTACGGTTCCTCGTCGGGCAGCCACGAAGCCACCGGTGAGTTCGGGCGCATGCTCAACGAGTTCACCACCGATGGCATCAGCGCCACCACCTACCTGAAGATGATGAGCCACACCGCGCCGGTCAACATCGGCGTGTTCTTCGGCCTGTCCGGGCGCGTCTACACCACCTCCAGCGCCTGCACCTCGGGCAGTCAGGGCGTGGGCGCGGCCTATGAAGCGATCCGCAGCGGCAAGCAGACGGTGATGGTCGCCGGCGGTGCCGAGCAGCTCGACGCCACCGCTGCGGCGGTGTTCGACACCCTGTTCGCCACCAGCGTGCGCAACGACGCGCCGCAGACCACGCCGCGCCCGTTCGATGCCGGCCGTGATGGCCTGGTGCTGGGCGAGGGTGCCTGCACGCTGATCCTGGAAGACCTGGAGCACGCGCAGGCACGCGGCGCCACCATCCTTGCCGAGGTGGTCGGGTATGGCACCAACAGCGATGGCCAGCACGTCACCCAGCCCAGCGCCGACACCATGGCCACCGCCATGCGCCTGGCGCTGGAAGATGCAGGCCTGGAGCCGGCGCAGATCGACTACGTCAATGCCCACGGCACCGCCACCGATCACGGCGACATCGCCGAGACCCAGGCCACCGCGCAGGTGTTCGGAAGCCGCGTGCCGATCAGCTCGCTGAAGAGCTACGTCGGCCACATGCTCGGTGCCTGTGGTGCGTTCGAGGCCTGGCTGAGCATCGAAATGATGCGCGCCGGCTGGTTCGCGCCGACCCTGAACCTGGCCGAGGTCGATCCGCGCTGCGGCCAGCTCGACTTCATCACCGGGCAGGGCCGCGAACTGCAGGCCGAGTACGTGATGAGCAACAACTTCGCCTTCGGCGGCATCAATACCTCGCTGGTGTTCCGCCGCTGGAGCGAATGATCCGCCGTCCCATCCCGCCTTTTTCCGCAACCCACCCGCACCCTCGACAAGGAGATGTTCCGATGCGCCGCACCCTGATGATCGCCACGGCCACCGCACTGCTGGCCCTGACCTCCACCGCTTCCGCCCGCGATACCCGCCTCGAGCAGTCCCTGCAGGAGCTGGTCAGCTCGCAGGCCGCCAGGGACGCCGGCATTGACGGCAGCGTGCGCTTCTACCTGGCCGGCCAGCCGGTCGGCGTGCAGCAGCGCCTGGGCGAAGACGTGACCAACAAGAAGACCAATGCCGCCAACAAGAGCGACGCCGAAGCCTGCCGCTGGGTCGCGCTGTCGGCGCTGCGCGCGCTGCAGGATGGCGCCAGGTCGCGCGGTGCAAACGCGGTGGTCGACATCGTCAGCTACTACAAGAAGAACGAGTTCAAGAGCAGCACCAACTACGAGTGCTGGGCCGGTACCTTCGTCGCCGGCGTGGCGCTGAAGGGCACCTACGCCAAGGTCAAGTAAGCGACCGCAGGGCGGTGGCGTTGCCTGAACGCCGCCGCCACATTGCTGAACCCCGTCGGGGAAACGCCGTTGATCCCGCCGCCATCGTCGGCTGACGGCTTTCCCCGGTGTCGGCTTTCCGACACAATCATGGCTCTTCCCGGGTTATCGTCCCGCGGACATGCACGCCTACGTCTATAAAAGCCAACTCAAGCCTGACACCTACGTCTACGTTCCCCGACGCGATGATTTCAGCGCGCTGCCTGCGCCGCTGCTCACCTCGCTGGGTGCGCTCACTTTCGTCCTGGACGTGGCTCTGGATGCCCAGCGCCGCCTGGCCCAGGCCGACCCGGACAAGGTTCGCAGTGAAATGAGCGAGCGCGGGTTCTACCTGCAGGTGCCGCCGTCGGTGGCCAGCCTGATGCCGCGCCACTATGACTGACGCCTCCCGTCCGCGCGCCCTGTCGATCGCCTTCGCTGCCGGCGCCCTGCTGGCGCTGGGCGCTGCCGTGGGCGGCGTTGCCGGTGCCGTCCTTGCCGCATTGGCACAACCGGTGTTCGCGCTGGGCGTGTCGTGGTGGCGGCGCAGCCGCGCGCTGCTGCCGTTGAAGGTGGTTGCACGCCAGGACCTGCCGGCGCTGCTGGCGTTGTGGTCGGCGGCGCCGGTGTTGCTGGCGCTGCTGCTGGCCTGGCCGCTGGCCGCACTGCGTGACAGCGGCAGCCTTGCGGCGGTGCTGGGCCTGAGCGTGCTGGTCAGTGCCGGCCTGCTCGCGGCCTGGCGCACCTGGCCGTTGTGGAACGATGTCGAACGGCTTGATGGCAGCCTGGCCCACCATTGGCAGGCGCTGGCCGGTCGCGACCTGACCGCCTGGCGCGGTCTTGGCGTGGCCGCGCTGGTGATCGCGCTGGCCGCGCTGGTGGTGCTGCCCGCCTGGCCGGGCCTGCTGCCGGAAAGCGCACGCTGGCCCACCGCGCTGGCGGTGGTGCTGCTGTCACCGCTGCTGCATCTGCTGCTGCAGCGGGTCAAGCCGGCGCCGCTGGTGGCGTTGCGCTCCAGCCCATTGGCGACGTCCAGCCACGAACACGAACCGATGTTCGCCGCCGCGGCCGAGACCGCGCCGCTGGAGGCGATGGCACCGCAGGAGCTGACCCCGGCACTGTATGAAGCCGCCCGCCATGGCCGCATCGACCGTGGCCTGCAGCTGCTGCAGGCCGGCGCCGATCCGTATGCGCTGCCCGACCCGAACTGGCGCGACCAGCGCAGCCTGGCAGTGCTGGCCGCGGTGTTGCCGGACCTGCGCCTGCTGCGCGAACTGATCGCCCGCGGCGTTGACGTGAACGCGCCGCACCGCGGCATGACGCCGTTGCTGGCCGCCACGCGTGACAGCTGGCATGGCCGCCCCGAAGCGGTGATGACCCTGCTCGCCAACGGTGCCGACTCGCGTGCTACCGACAGCGATGGCAATACGCCGCTGCACCATGCCGCGCGCAGTTCCGACCCGGGTGTGGCCGCGCTGCTGCGCGATGCCGCCGCCGAAGTCGACGCGCTGAACCGCGATGGCTGGTCGCCGCTGGCGGTGGCCTGCCAGGTTGGCAACTGGCGCCTGGCCCGCTTCCTGCTCGAACGCGGTGCACGCAGCGAACCGGCAGAGGGCACCCCGGTGCTCCTGGCCGCCGCTGCCACCGAAGACGACGATCCGGCTGGCGTGCAGCTGCTGCTCAAGCACAAGGCACGTGCCGACGCCCGCGACCGCCAGCGCCGCAGCGCGCTGCACGAGGCGGCGCTGGCCGGGCATGTGGAGATCATCGGCGTGCTGTTGGCCGCCGGTGCCAACCTGGAAGCGCGCGATGCACTGGGGCGCACGCCCTGGCTGGAAGCCGCCCGTGCCGGGCGTGCCGCGGTGGTCGAACACCTGCTGCCGCACAAGCCGGACTTGGTTGCCGTTGACGGCGAAGGCCGCAACGCGGTGCAGCTGGCGGTGATGGCCGAGGATGTCTCGCCGTTGCTGATCAAGCGCCTGGTGGAGCTGGGCATCGCCGCCGACGCGACCGATCCGGTCGGTCGCCGCGCGGTGGACTACGCTGCCGAAGCCGGCCGCTGGGCGATCGTCGCGCTGCTGGATCCCTCCTATCCGTTGCCGGCCGCGGTCAGTGACGGCCTGGCCGAGCGTGGCGAAGCCGCCGGTGCCAGTGGCCTGCTGCCGGACCGCCCGCCGCTGACCCTGCTGCGCGAAGCGCTGGGCTTCGGCAACACCGAAGGCATGGCCGCGCTGGCCAAGCTGTGCCAGCCGGAAGAACTGGGTGGCCTGCTGCTCGATCCGGAACTGGCGCTGGAGCCGCGCGCGGTTGATTGGCTGCTGGGCCACGGCGCCGATCCCTACGTGCGCGACGCCTGTTCCGATACGCCGATGTTCGCCCTGCTGTCGCGCGGCATCGATGCGGTGCCGGCGCTGCAGGTGATGTTGCAGCGTGGCCTGTCGCCGGCCGGCCGTGGCGGCCTGGCGCGCTTCCTTGCCGCCTGCGCCCAGCACGACCAGGCGGCGCGCGGCCTGGAACAGCTGGCGCTGGAACTGCTGGAGCGTGGCGCCGATCCGTTCGCAGCTTCGCCGGCCGGTGATCCGCCGCTTTCGCTGGCGGTGCGCCTGGGCTGGCTGCGCCTGCAGCAGGCCCTGCTGAAGGCGGGCGTGGATCGCGAAGCGCGCGACAGCCACGGCATGACCGCATTGCATCTGGCCACTGCGCTGGCCCGCGAAGGTGCGCTGAAGCTGCTGGTGCAGCACGGCGCCTCGCCGGAAGCCCGCGCCGCCGATGGCCAGACGCCGCTGGGCGTGGCGCTGTCGATTGGCCGCCGCGATCTGGCCGACTGGCTGGACTGGCGGGTGTGGCCGTTGCCGCGCCGCACCCTGCGCGAGGCCGATCTGCCGGCCGCCGCAATGGCCGGTGACGTCGATGCGGTGCGCCGCCTGATCGATCTGGGCTTTGCCGTTGATGCGGTCGATGCACAGGGCTGCACCGCGCTGCTGCGCGCCGCCGGTGGCGGCCATCTGGCGGTGACCGACCTGCTGCTGGCGCGTGGTGCCGATCCGCAGCACGCTGCGGCCAGTGGTGCCACGCCGCTGTCGGCGGCGGTCAGCATGCGCCAGGTGGATATCGTTTCGGCCCTGCTCGACGCCGGCGCCAAGCTGGAACACCGCCTGCCGGGCGGAGTGACCGTGTTGATGCTGGCCTCTGCGCTGGGCCTGCCGGACATCGTCGCGCGCCTGCTCACTGCCGGTGCCGACGTGCACGCAGGTGACGCGCAGCAGCTGGGCCCGCTGCACTGTGCCGCGCTGTACGGCTTCAGTGCCCGCGACCGTTCGCGCCTGCTCGCGCTGCTCGACACCCTGCTGCTGGCCGGTGCAGAACCGGACCAGGCCGCGGCCGGTTCGGTCACGCCGCTGCTGCTGCTGCTGGGCGCCCGCGCCGAGCCCGGGACCGCCTGCGACGAGCAGGTGGTGATGGCCGCGGCGGAACGCCTGCTGGACGAAGACGTGAGCTTGGACGTGCGCGACCCGCGCGGCTTCGGTCCACTGCACCTGGCGGCGCTGCATGGCCTGCCGCTGCTGGTGCAGCGCCTGCTGCGCGCTGGCGCCGATCCGGAAGTGCGCGACAGCCTCAACCGCAGCCCGCGCGAGATCGCGGTGATGCGGGGCTTCATCGATGTGGCCGGCGAGTTCGAACCGCGCGTGCCGGGTGTCTCGTCGATGGCGCGGTTCCTGCGCGACAACGGCTGAGGATCCGGGGTCGGATCCCTTTCCAACGGAAAGGGCTCTGACCCCAAGACTTTGGGATCCGGTCTCGGGTGGGTGCCGACCGCTGGCCGGCACGCCTACTTGTCGTCGCTTTCCGCGTCGGCCTCGAACAGGTGCATCAGGTCGTTGCGCGCATCGCGCGAGGTCTGGATCACCGCCGCCTCGTCGTCGTAGACCAGGTACTGGTCGCGCAGCAGCTGTTCGTCGTGCTCGCGGAAACGCTGCACGTGGCGCTCGGCCACGTTCGGCGCAATGCCCAGCGCGGTCAGCACGCGGCCGCTCATCTCCAGGCTGGTGCCGAACACCTCGCGGAACGGCTCGGCCGACATGTCCATCAACCGCCACGCATGCTGGCGGTTGCGCGCACGCGCCAGCACCGTCGCGTCCGGATACAGCCGGCGCACCATGCGCACCGCACGCAGGTTGGTTTCCGGGTCGTCCACGGTGATCACGAACACATCGATGTGCTCGCCGCCGGCCGCGCGCAGCATCTCCGGCCGGGTCGGGTCGCCGTAATACAGCTGGTTGCCGAAGCGGCGCAGGTCGGCCACGGTATCCGGGTTCGCCTCCAGCGCCACGAACGGTACCTTCTGCGCGGTCAGCAGGCGCGCGATCACCTGGCCGAAGCGGCCCATGCCTGCGATCAGTACCTTCGGCCGGTTGTCCGGTGCCACCTTGTCGGCGTCGGCCGGCTCGCGCGGCGCGGCTTTCTCCTGGCCGAGCAGTTTCAACAGCGCAATCATCAACAGCGGCGTGATCGCCATCGACAGGCCGACGATCGCCACCAGCCGGTCGTGGTTGGCGTTGCCCAGCAGGTGCGCGCGCTGCGCCTCGTTGAACACCACGAAGGCGAACTCGCCGCCCAGCCACAGCACGCTGCCCAGCAGCAGCGATTGCCGCGGGCTGAGCCGGGCGACGCGGCCAACCGCGTAGAGCAGGCTGAACTTGACCACCAGCAGGATGCCGACACCCGCGGCAATCAGCCAGGGCTCGGCGGCAATGCGGTCCAGGTCGATGCCCATGCCCACCGCGATGAAGAACAGGCCGAGCAGCAGGCCCTTGAATGGTTCGATCTGCGATTCCAGTTCGTGCCGGAACTCCGAGTCGGACAGCAGCACGCCGGCCAGGAAGGCACCGAGGCTGGGGCTGAGGCCGGCTTCCTGCATGAACCAGGCGGTGCCCAGCACCACCAGCAACGCGGTGGCGGTGAACACTTCCGGGCTGCGGGTGCGGGCAATGGTGCTGAACACCCGGCGCAGCACCGGCCGCCCGCACAGGATCACCACCGCCAGCGCACCCAGCGCGACGGCCGCATCTTCCCAGCGCAGGGTTTCATTCTTGACCCCGCCCAGCAGCGGAATGGCCGCCAGCAGCGGGATCGCGATCAGGTCCTGGAACAGCAGGATGGCAAAGCCCAACCGGCCGTGGTCGCTGTTGATCGCCTTGTGCTCGGACAGCAGCTGCAGGCCCACCGCCGTGGATGACAGCGCCAGCGCCACACCCACCACCAGTGCGCTCTTCCACTGGAAGTGGTCGAGCAGCAGCAGGCCGCCCAGCACCAGCCCGGACAGCGCCACCTGCGCCGCACCGGCACCGAACACCGAGCGCCGCATCACCTTCAGGCGTGCCGGCGACAGCTCCAGTCCGATCACGAACAGCAGCATCACCACGCCGATCTCGGCGGCGCCAAGGATGCGGTCGGCGTCCTGCACGAAGCCCAGCCCGTCCGGGCCCAGCACCACGCCGGCCGCCAGATAGCCCAGCACCGCGCCGAAGCCGAATTTCTTGAACACCGGCACGGCGATGACCGCCGCCAGCAGCAGCACCAGGGCCAGTTCCAGACCACCGCTATGCATGGGAATACCTGGTCATCGGGGGAGCCCGCTGTGCGTCCGTTCGGGTGGAGAAAGCGTGGCGAACACCACCGCGCCATTATGCGCGCCGGTCTGTGTACGCACGAGAACAACCTGCGGGGCAGGGTGCTGCCGTTGCGGGACCGGGTTGACCTGCATGGCCCACGGGTCCAGACTGCCCGCCGCTGGCGGCGCGTCCGCCAGTACACGCATCCCGGAGTCCCCAACCCATGTCCAGCGACAGTAGAAGTCGACCTCGTTCGACGCCAGCGATGGCCACCGCCTGACATCGGGACGGTTTGCCTGCGTTGGCGTTGCGCGAGGTCGCACCCCACAAGGCAAACCCGATGAACCAGAAGCAATTGCTGCGCCCGGTGGCCGATGCCGCCGCCCTGGCCGCGCCGCTGGCGAACTACAACACCGCCGACGCGGTGGAATTCCTCAACACGCTGGAACTGGTGCGCGCCGCGGAAACGCTGGCTGCGCTGCCGTTGCCGCGTGCGGTCAAGATGCTGGAAGCGCCGGAGCTGCACCGCAGCGGCGAGCTGGTGGCCGCATTGCCGCCGGCCCGCGCCGCCGCACTGCTCGGGCTGATGGCTGATGACCGGGCCACCGACATCGTCCACGAGCTGGACGAAGAAGAACGCGCACGGCTGATCCCGCTGCTCGGTACCGATGCCCGCCAGACCATCCAGAAGCTGCTCAGCTATCCGCCGAACACCGCCGGTGCGCTGATGACCACCGAGTACGTGGCCGTGCCCGCCAGCTGGACCGTTGCGCAGACCCTGCAGCACATCCGCCAGGTCGAGCGCACCCGCGAGACGGTGTACGCGATCTACGTGCTGGACCCGGCCACCCAGCAGCTGCAGCAGGTGGTGACCATGCGCCGGTTGATCACCGGCCTGCCGGAGGAGTCGATCCTGGACGTGGCCCAGGTCAATCCGCCGGTCACGGTGGACGCGCTGTTGGACCAGGAAGAAGTGGCACGGCTGATCCGTCGCCACGACCTGCTGGCGATCCCGGTGGTCGATGCGCAGCAGCAGATGCTTGGCATCGTCACCGTCGATGACGTACTGGATGCGCTGATCGAGGAATCCACCGAGGACGCGCACAAGTTCGGCGGCATGGAAGCGCTGGACAAGCCGTACATGCAGATCGGCTTCTTCGAGATGCTGCGCAAGCGCGCCGGCTGGTTGAGCGTGCTGTTCCTGGGCGAGATGCTGACCGCCAGCGCGATGCAGCACTACGAGGACGAACTGGCGCGCGCGGTGGTGCTGACCCTGTTCATTCCGCTGATCATGAGTTCCGGCGGCAACTCCGGCTCGCAGGCCACCTCGCTGCTGATCCGCAGCCTGGCGCTGCGCGAACTGCGCCTGCGCGACTGGTGGAAGGTGGCCATCCGCGAGATCCCCACCGGCATGGTGCTGGGCGCCATCCTCGGCTGCCTGGCGATCGTGCGCATCGTGATCTGGCAGCTCGGCGGCCTGCATGATTATGGCGAGCACTGGATCCTGCTGGCGATCACCATCGGCGCGGCGCTGGTCGGCATCGTCACCTTCGGCTCGCTGTCCGGTTCGATGCTGCCGTTCATCCTCAAGCGCCTCGGCTTCGACCCGGCCAGTGCCTCGGCCCCGTTCGTGGCTACCCTGGTGGACGTGACCGGCCTGGTGATCTATTTCAGTATCGCCGCGATGATCCTGCACGGCACCCTGCTGTAACTGCTCTGGTAGGTGCCCACCTTGGTGGGCACGCGCCACGGTCACGCGGGGGTCAGATCCCTTTCCGCAGGAAAGGGATCTGACCCCATCGCCCTGGAATTTGGTTACCGTAGGCGCATGAGTACCTACCACCTGCAGTCCGTGTTCCGTCCGCAGTCGGTCGCGGTGATCGGCGGCAGCCCGCGCGAGCGCTCGGCTGGCCGCGCGGTGATGCGCAACCTGCGCGGCACCGGCTTCCCCGGCAAGGTGGCGTGGATCAACCCGCGGCATGCCGAGATCGATGGCATCCGCACGGTCAAGCGGCTGAAGGACGTGGACTGGGTGCCGGACCTGGTGGTGATCACCGCACCGGCGGCGATCGTGCCGCAGGTGGTGCGCACCGCCGCCGAACGCGGCGTGCAGGCGGCGATCATCCTCACCGCGCATCTGGGTGAAGGCCCGGGCTCGCTGTCGGCGCAGGTGGAAGCGGTGGCACGCAAGCATGGCCTGCGCATCCTCGGCCCGCATTGCCTGGGCGTGATCGCGCCGCACGCGCGGCTCAATGCCAGCATCGCCGCGCATTTCCCGCAGGCCGGCGATCTCGCATTGATCTCCGAATCTTCCGCCATTGCCGCGGCGCTGGTGGAGTGGGGCGTGGCCCGTTCGGTGGGTTTCTCCGCCGTGGTGTCGCTGGGCGACACGATGGACGTCGACTTCGGCGACCTGCTCGACTACTTCGCCACCGACTACCGCACCCGCGCCATCCTGCTCTATGTCGAGCAGATCAAGGATGCGCGCAAGTTCATGTCGGCCGCACGTGCCGCCGCGCGTGCCAAGCCGGTGGTGGTGGTGAAATCCGGTCGCGCCGAACGCGTGCAGCCGGGCAGTCGTGATACCCATGTACAGGCACTGGCCCGCGCCGACGACGTGTACGGCGCCGCGTTCAACCGTGCCGGCCTGCTGCGCGTGGGCGCGCTGGACGAACTGTTCACCGCCGCCGAATCGCTGGGGCGGTTGGGGACGTTCCCCGGTCGTCGCCTGGCGATTCTCAGCAATGGTGGCGGTGTCGGCCGCCTTGCCGTGGACCAGCTGGTCGCATTGCGTGGGACGCTGGCCAACCTGTCCGACAGCACGGTCGAAAAGCTCGACGCCGTGCTGCCGCAGGGCTGGTCGCGCAGCAATCCGGTCGACATCGTGGTCGACGCCGATGGTGAGCGCTATGCCGCCGCCATCGATGCGCTGCTGGCCGACAACGAGAATGATGCGGTGATGGTGGTCAACGTGCCGACCGCATTCACTTCATCCGCAGACGCCGCACAGGCACTTACCCGCACGCTCGGCCTGCGCCCACGCCATCACCGCGACAAGCCGGTATTCGCGGTGTGGCTGGGCAACGACGACCAGGCCACCGCCACGCTCAACGCGGCACGGGTGCCGACCTATCCGACCGAGGCCGAAGCCGTGCGTGGCTTCCAGCATCTGGTGCGCTACCGCGAGGCGCAGAACGCGCTGATGGAAACACCTCCCAGCCTGCCGCAGGACTTCAGTGTCGACGCGGTGGCCGCACGCGCGCTGGTCGATGCGGCATTGGCCAACGGCCAGCAGTGGCTGGATCCGTTGGCTACCCACGAATTGCTCAAGGCCTACGGCATTCCCTCCGCGCCGGTGATGCACGCGCGCGATGCGCACGAGGCGATGGACCTGGCACAGCCGCTGCTGGAGCGTGGTGCCAGCGTGGCGCTGAAGATTCTGTCGCCGGACATTCCGCACAAGTCGGAAGTCGATGGCGTGCGCCTGAACCTTGCGACGCTTCCGGCAGTGCAGAGCGCGGCCAACGCGATCCTCTCGCGTGCGCGGCAGCTGCGACCAGACGCGCGCATCGATGGCCTGCTGGTGCAGCCGACCATTGTTCGCCCGAAGGCGCGTGAACTGATTGTCGGCATTGCCGATGACGCAACGTTCGGCCCGGTGATCGTGGTCGGTCGTGGCGGTACTGCAGTAGAAGTAATCAACGACAAGGCGCTGGCGTTGCCGCCACTCGATCTGCGCCTGGCCCATGAACTGATCGGACAGACCCGGGCCTCGCGCATCCTCAAGGCCTACGGCGATGTACCGGCTGCCGACGAGCGCGCGCTGGCCCTTGCACTGGTTAAGCTGGCACAGCTGGCCGCCGACATTCCCGAAGTGCGCACGCTGGACATCAATCCGCTGCTGGTCGACAGCAAGGGCATTCTTGCCCTCGACGCACGCGTGGCGGTGGCACCGTCGCGCATCCTGCACAAGGGACGTGGCCATCCGCGCTTCTCGGTATTCCCGTATCCGAAGGAGTGGGAGCGCACCATCGAACTGTCCGATGGCGGCCGTGCGTTCGTGCGGCCGGTGCGGCCGGAAGACGATGCACTGTTCCGTGCGTTCTTCGCCCGGGTCAGCGACGAAGACCTGCGCCTGCGCTTCTTCCAGTCGGTGAAGCACTTCAGCCACGAATTCATCGCGCGCCTGACCCAGCTGGACTATGCGCGCTCGATCGCACTGGTGGCGATCGAACCGCGCAGTGGCGAAATGCTCGGCGCGGTACGCCTGCACGCCGATGCCGATTACCACCGCGGCGAGTACGGCATCCTGATCCGCTCGGACCTGAAGGGCCACGGCATCGGCTGGCGGCTGATGGCGATCATGATCGAGTACGCCAAGTGGCTGGGCCTGGATGTGGTCGAGGGCCAGGTGCTGCGCGAGAACAGCACCATGCTGGCGATGTGCCAGAGCCTGGGCTTCAAGACCAGGCTCGACCCGGACGACCCGACGGTGATGATGGTGACCCTGCCGGTGCAGCAGGTCGAAGTGCCTGAGACCCCTCTGTAGAGCCGAGCCCACGCTCGGCTGTCTTGCGCCTGAGCCGAGCATGGGCTCGGCTCTACAGCATCAACGCACCGGCTCCACCACCACGGCCGTGCCGTAGCACAGCACCTCGGTCAGCCCGGTCATCACATCGGTGGCGTCGTAGCGCATGCCGATGATCGCGTTGGCGCCCAACTGTCGCGCGTGCTTGACCATGTCGCGGTAGGTTTCCTCGCGCGCCTGTTCGCACAGTTCGGTGTAGATGGTGATGTTGCCGCCGAACAGGGTCTGGATGCCACCGAGGAAATTGCCGACGATCGAGCGCGAGCGCACGGTGATGCCGCGTACCACGCCGAGGTTGCGCACGACCCGGTGGCCGGGAAGCTCGAAGGCGGTGGTGACCAGTGAATCGTCGAAACGTGCCAGTGAGGTCGTCGGGTTGCCGCTGTTGTAGGGGTCTGCCATGGTCGCATCCTTGTCGCTGCCTTATGTAGAGTCGAGGGCGTGCCGCGCCGCCCGCCCCCCCCGCCCCCAGGGCGCCCCCAACCACCCCAAACCCCCCCCACGCCCTCCGTTGTTAACCCCCCACCCCCCCAAAAAACACACACACACTATTAAAAAAAAAAACCCCCCCCCCCAATAAAAATTTTTTATTAATCTTGGTGGCCCGAAAAATAAAAAAATCTCGGGGGGGGGGGGGGGGGGGGGGGGGGGGGGGGGGGGGGGGGGGGGGGGGGGGGGGGGGGGGG